>NZ_JAWLDW010000034.1:0-1195 GCF_041686455.1 Rhodohalobacter sp. | reverse complement strand
TTTGTAGAAATAGAGGTTGTCTATATAAACATTATTTATAGTACCTGCTGTAGTCAAGAGAATTTGATAAATACTTTCTCTATCTAAAACGCCATCCCCAAATTCATCTGTAAAGTCATCAAGTGCCACATCAAATGAAACCCATTCGCCGGTTGTCACTACAGAATTAGTTGACCCTATAGCACTGGTTTCTCCATTTTGATCAGCATGGTTGGATAATTTTGGATTTAGAACAGCACCTTCTTCAACCGATTCATCGGCAATCCAAAAGTCAAAATGCATATGAGTGAAATCAGTCAGATCAATATAACCGTCAAGCTGAATGCCGGTAAAGTTAACAATATCAAATAGTTTGATGAAATCACCATCAGCTATTTCAATATCATCAACTACCGAACTTCCTTCACTCCAATCGGTTGCAAAGGTGGTAACGGCAATATCATCATAAGCATCACTGTAAATTGATATGACGTCATCGGCATTCCTATCCGGGGGTGTGGGTGCGGCTGATGTAGGTTCTGCTATATCTCCGCCGTTTCCTCCGCCGCCCGGTTCTTCTTGAGTTACTTCCATGGTTACGTTATCGATGAAGACATCTTCGTTACTCAAACCCATTTCAAAACCTAATTTCATATCTCCAAAAGTTTGGTCTACTTCAAAGACAGTTTCATAAGGTTCGGTATTTGTTGTTAGATCGAAGTTAGCTTCATGAAGAGCTACAAAACCACCTTCATTCTCTCCGAAGTAGAGCTTAAGTTGTCGGTCATCTACACCAGCACTAGCGTCAAATGTAACTTTATAGTTTTCTCCGACTACTAAAGCATCTATTTGTTCAGTACTTAGAATTTGATTCAGCTGTACGTGCCATACTTCACCACCGGCTCCGGCAATATTTGTAATGGCAGCCTCACCACCACTAGCATCTATGTCTGCAGATACACCTTCAAAATCTGCTACGAAAGTTGACCAAGGTTCAAGTCCTTCAGAAAAGTCACCATTAATGATGATGTTGTCACCACTAGGTTCACCTCCGTTACCGTCACCAAGATCCGGAACAAGGACCGCATCAATAATGTGTACTACACCATTTGTACCGATTTGGTCGGCAACGACTACTTCAGCAGTACCGCCGTCGGCATCAGTAATAGTTACAACACCTTCAACAACATCAATGGTAATATCCTGCTCGTTCAAC
>NZ_JAWLDW010000033.1:0-25192 GCF_041686455.1 Rhodohalobacter sp. | reverse complement strand
AAAAAATAGGCTTTATGCAGAATTCCCCTTATTTTTAAGGCTATTTTTGAAATCTCAAGTATATGTTCACTCAATGACAACCAACCCCAAAACTGCAAATCCGCTCAATATCGAACTGAAACCAAATGAAAATGGATGGAGTCCGCTTTCCTGGAATTCCAAACCGATTGAGCAGCTGCCGCCCTATCCCGATTCAGTAGAGTTGGAGAGTGCGTACCGACAACTTAGAAGTTTGCCGCCACTTATTACATCGTGGGAGATCGAGGCGCTCAAAACCAAACTGGCGAATGTATCACGGGGCGAAGGATTTCTGCTTTGGGGTGGAGACTGCGCAGAGACATTTGATGCCTGCACGTCTCCCAAAATTGTGAATATGCTGAAGGTTATGCTCCAGATGAGTTTTATTCTGGTGCACGAGATGGGAACACCGATTCTGCGGGTGGGACGTATTGCCGGTCAGTACGCCAAACCGCGGTCCAAAGATTCCGAAACGATTGACGGCGTGGAGATGCTCAACTACCGCGGCGATCTGATCAACAGTTTTGAACCCAATAAGGAGGCCCGGACTCCCGAACCGCAGCGTCTGATTAAAGGATATGAAAAATCAGCCCTGACGCTCAACTTTCTTCGCGCGCTGACCGATGAGGGATTTGCCGATCTGCAGCACCCGGAACAGTGGGAGCTCGATTTCATGCAGAATAATGAGTATTACAAAGACTACGAAGCAATGGTGAATTCGATTCATAAGGCGATCAACTTTATGGAAACTATCACGCCAAATACATTCACTACACTGCATAAGATAGATATTTATACCTCGCACGAGGCGCTTAATCTCTATTACGATTCTGCACAGACGCGTCAGGTGCCGAGAAAAGAGGGGTGGTTCAATCTGAGCGGGCACATGGTGTGGCTTGGAAATAGAACCAAGCAGCTAAACGGCGCTCACGTGGAGTATTTGCGCGGAATTGAAAATCCGATTGGAATCAAGGTCGGCCCTCCATTTGATGTGGATGAGACGATCGAAATTATGGACAAGCTCAATCCAAATCACGAGGCCGGAAAAATTGTACTAATTTCCCGGATGGGCGTAGACGAAGTGAAAGAGCATCTGCCGAGATACATCAAAGCCGTGAAAAAAGCCGGTCACCCGGTCGTCTGGAGCTGTGATCCGATGCACGGAAATACGTTTGCTACTGAGAATAAAGTTAAAACACGCCGGTTTGATGATATCCTGGATGAAATTAAGGAGACGTTTGCCGTTCACCGTGCTGAGGGAAGTTATCTGGGCGGCGTTCACCTGGAACTGACCGGTGATAACGTAACCGAATGTGTGGGCGGAGCCAACGGCCTGAATGAATCCGGGTTGGGCACCAATTACGAAACGTACTGTGATCCACGGCTCAACTATGAGCAGAGCCTGGAAATGGCTTTTCTTGTGGCCAGAGAATGGAATAAAAGCTACCGGTCGTAATTCAATTTCATTGTAGGTTGTCGTTTTTCAATTATTTTAAAGGCAGTATTTAATCGAAAGGGTTGAGTGCTGCCTTTTTTCATTCAATCTACTTTTCTATGACTTTTTTGAAACGTTTTCATCTGCCGCTTCTATTCATTTCAATACTTTTACTTATGTCCGCTTGTTCAGAAAATTCCGATCCGTATCAGCCCAAAAATTATGTGAAGCTTGACCATCCGGAATGGAGTAAAAACGCCACGATCTACCAGATCAACACCCGGCAGTTTACCGAAGAGGGAACATTCAATGCCGCTGAGGAACACCTTCCTCGTTTGAAGGATTTGGGGGTGGATATTTTGTGGCTGATGCCGATTCACGAAATCGGGGAAAAGAACCGAAAGGGTACGCTGGGAAGTCCTTACTCAGTGAAGGATTATTACAGCGTCAATCCGGAGTTTGGCGATATTGAAGATCTAAAGCAGTTTGTAGACCGGGCTCATGAGCTGGGCATGTATGTGATTTTGGATTGGGTGGCCAATCATACCGCGTGGGATAATCCGCTCACGGAAGAACATCCGGACTGGTATGCGCGCGACTGGAAAGGAAATTTTCGTCCGACCCCCTGGTGGGACTGGTCCGATATCATCGACCTGGATTACAGCAAACCCGAAGTGCGGGAATATATGACCCAGGCGATGAAATACTGGGTTGAGGAGGCCGATATTGATGGTTTTCGTGCCGACGTGGCAGGATTTGTCCCGATCGAATTCTGGAATAACGTGCGCCGAGAACTTGAAGAAGTTAAACCGGTATTCATGCTGGCTGAGTGGGAGTCGCGCGATCTGCATGCCGAAGCGTTTGATATGACTTACGCCTGGAGCTGGTACGAGGCTGTGGAACAAATAACTACAGGTGATGCTGAAGATCTGAGTTCGCTCTATGTCTACTACTCCTGGAATGAGAGCGCATTTCCGAAAAAGAGCATGCGAATGACTTTTGTAAGTAATCACGACAAAAATGCATGGGAAGGCACCATGTATGAGAACTTTGGAGATGGTTTGGAAGCAGCCATTGTACTCTCTGTTGTTGGAGAAGGAATGCCGTTGGTCTACAACGGACAGGAGGCAGGAAATGATCGCCGATTGGAGTTTTTTGAGAAAGACCCAATCGAGTGGCAGGAGCACCCAATCGGTGAGCTCTACAAGAAATTGATCTCCCTGATGAAGGAGAATTCCGCGTTGTGGCACTCCGAATGGGGCGCGACGATGATTCATGTACCCAACAGTTCAGAAGAGAGTGTGCTTAGTTTTGTACGTGAGGATGACCACGGTAAAGTTTTTGCTGTAATTAATTTTTCTGAAGAGCGGAAGTCAGTGGTATTTACTGAATCTCTTCATCACGGTGAATACATCAATTATTTTAGTGATGAATCTGTCGAGTTTGATGAAAATTCAACTCTTGAAATAGAACCATGGGATTACAGAGTCTTTGTGAAGTAAGGGTAGAGTTCATCATTACATCTGTTTACAACAGATAAGTCTCTATTTTGAAGAACACATGATGATGAAAAAATACATACCCTTTTTTATACTTTTGCTTTTTACCCTTGCAGATTTTGACCGGGCAAAAGCTCAGTCCGGTTCACTCAACTGGAATGATTTTAACTCTGCCATAACATCGGCTGATCATGATAACAAAACCCTGTTTCTCTTTTTTGAAGCGGAATGGTGTGGCTTTTGTAAACAGATGAGAAGTGAGGTCTTTCCTCAGGATTCAATTCAGGATAAAGTCGAGAAGGGATTTATTCCGGTAGCAATTGATATTGAGTCAGAAGAAAAAATCATCTATCAGGATCAAGAGATGAGCCAAAAATCATTTAGTCATCAAATGCGAATAGATGCAACCCCTACAATCATGTTTATGAATAGTGAGGGTGATGTTATCGGCAGATACAGAGGTTTTGCCTATGAAAATGAGTTCATACTACTGCTGGGCTATATTCGCGGCGGTGATGTGGTAAACCTCAGTTTTGCAGAGTATAAAGAGCAAATTCGTAACTCTGGAAATAACTAAAGTCCGTGAGTCACAGATTCACTTAAAATACATTTATTAAAATATTCTGTGTTTCCGTGGCCCATCAATAATCCAATTAATACTTCACAAAATCGGCAGACTTGTTAAAGGAGTAGAATAGTGAGAGAGATGCCGTGTAGGATGTTGTTGGCTGAGTTCCTTCAAGATCTTGGTAAACCGGGATGTTACCGCTAAGCCGAACTGTTAACTGGTCAAAAAGATCATAGGAGAGAGCAGGATTAACCATAAGCCAGGTTCCTCCGGTATTTGGCATATCCTGACTGTTTCGCTGGTCTGAAGTTGTATATCTGAAGCGGAATGAGAGGGAGTAACCGAGCTGATCCGTTAGCGAGTTTCCCGTCCCGACCATAGTGATCCATTCGTTGCCAAATTTATATTCATCATTTTCTCCGAAGCGATCATTTTTATCCGTAAGACGGTATGAGTTTAGCATATAGACTGAAAAGTCGGTAAGAGGGACAAATGAAGCAGATGCATAGCTCCAAAAAACTGCATCCCATGCACCGGACCCGGGCTGCATGTCGGCGTTCATCTGAAAGCCGTTGTTTCGGAGCGATGTAGTACCAAAGGGAGCCTTCACACCGCTGCCCAAAGCAATGGAGTATTGTGAAGCCAGAGAGTGCTCTTTTAAAACATATTTCAAAAGGAAAATACCGTCACCTATTCCTCGTGTTGTAATATCATCGGGGCTGGAAGTCAAACGGCCGGTAATCCTGTTTTTTGTCACATAACTAAATGTTGCGGAAAGAGATAGCCTTCTGCTGAAACCATAATTGATTTCCAGCAGAGTGGAATTTGTGGCACGTGTTGTATTTGTGTCATCAAGTGACGAATTACCGGAGTAGAGGCTGGAAATATCGTTGTATTCGTGAGTGAGTCCTATCACTAGGTTCCCTGATTCAGTTGTACCCAAACTTTGAGATCCCAAAAGTGGAGCTCCGGCACAGCTGCATGTTTGAGCTTTTGCAAACTGGGCAGAAAGGCTGAACGCAGCCAGTAAAGCCAAATAAATTATTTTTCGAAGCATGTTTTACAGTTTTTAAGGAGTAGAAATATGGGGTCTTCTCGGATCCAGGCCGAAGAAATCTGCCCAGGCAAACCAGTAAGCGTTGTATGAGTGAATGGGTTTCAACTTTTCGCCTGTTCTGGGACCTGAAATTGCCTCGCCAAAATAATTCCAAATATTACCCTCATCATCTTCCAGAAGCGCCGGTTGTTCTTGTTCGGTAACTGAAAAGCGCAGTATAGTTCCGTCGGATGCTACAGAAGAGTAAGAAGTGATAAAGTCCTGTGCGGAATTTCCGATAATCAAAAGATTTTCACCGGCAACATTTCTATTCACGGTTATAGTGGATTCCGGAAAATCAGATAGGACAAATACATGTAAGTCCAGATTGTATAAAACACCGTGGCCGAGTTCTTTCCGGTCTAGCCGGTCGTCTTCCCGGTTTATCGGAAATACAATGTTGTCATCGTCAATACTATAATTTCTGCCATATGGGTAAGATGAGTAGTCACGATCAAATCCGGTCTCGCCTGTGAGTACTTCAGAGTTCGGGAAATGCTGTTTCCAGGCTTCCCAGTTCATCTCAATAATACCGTAGGATTGCAATCTCGTACCAATTCTTTCACCATTCACGCTCTGTTCGAGCATTTGACTCCAGTAGGAATTTGTGGCGCGATCGTAAGCGATGAGATTGTTTTTGTGAATCAACCCGGAAACGCCAAACTCCGTAACTTCTCCCTCGATTTCTCTATTCCAGGCCATGGCAGATCCGGTGAGAGGGCAAAAAGTGACAGCCACAGCTTCATCACCGATAAAATCATTTACAATCTCATGGTAATTCAAAATTTGATGGGGATATCCTCTGATTTCATCCCCAATCTTAATTCCTATGATAAGCTCATCATCTTCAAGAAAATTAATGTCGCCGACCGGTTTGAATGAAGGATCATCGATAGAAGGGATATCATCACGCCCGGCGCCTACAAATACTTGGTCTTCCGGGATAAGCCAACTGTTGTCCGTGTTGGAATTATCTGATGTAGAAGTATTGGTAGATACCGACTCGCAGGATATGAGCAAAAAGCTCAACAGGAGAATTGAATAAAGGGATTGATTTACCATTTGTTGATACAAGCTTAAATGTTTAAAGCGTTCTGCTTGTTTGATGTAACAACAAGGTAAATTCTTACCGTTCGGCTGTCATATCATTTGTTAAGCGGCTACTGATTCTAGCGCCTTCAGAAGAGCTTCATATTCCTGACGGCAGTTACCGCAGCGTTCAAGGTGTTCTTTCACACTTGGCATTGCCTTTTCAGGAGTTTTACCCTGCAGTTCCAGTTCTGCAAATTCATGCAGCTGATCATAACAGTCATCACACCCGATTTCGTGATCCAGCGTCATCTTGACCATCCGGATCATGCTTTTAAGTTTTTCTTGTGTCAGTTTCATATCTATTTCCTAAATCTTTCGAATCTTAGACGGTTCAGTGAAAAAAAATCTTACAATTGGTTTAACATTTCATCCGGATCAATTCCCTCTGCCATAAGTCGATCCTTCATCTTTAGTCTTGCGTCGTGTACCAGTTTATAGAGTGCATTACGGTTTGTGCCCATCTGGTCGGCAACAACTTCAATGGGGATACCATGCATCATCAGTGCATTCATAGCGGTCTTCTGTTTATCAGTTAGTTCTTCATCAATCATTTTCTGAACTCTTTGAAGGATCATTTGTTCGTGTGTAGCACGATCTGGACCGGGTTGGTCGTCGGTAAAGCTCATCTGATTAATCTCATCCCTGCCCGACTCATCATCATTTGCAACCAGATCATTCAGTGAAATATCCTTGTATTTGGCCCTTCTTAATTCAGAGAGTCCCTCTCGTACGGCAATCTTCATAGCCCAGGTTGTAAATTTACTCTCCCCGCGAAAAGTGTCAACCTTATCCAGGATCTTCAACAATGCATCTTGTACAGTATCTTCTACAAACTGATCCAGCTCCCGGTCAACGTATTTATAAAGAGCCGGTTTTAGTCCGCGGACTAAAATAATCCTCAAATGTGAGATGGACTCTTCCGAGGGTGGAGGTGTAAGCTGCTCTACCCAATCTTCGTTGGATCGAGATGGCTTTTTATTCTTATTACTTTTTTTAAACCAGTTGAACATAGGTTTTCCGGTATTTCTATCCTTTCTGTCGAGAACTTATTCGTAGAAAATAAAAGAATACGGGTTTAAGTAAAGGGTTATTTAGAAATAGTTTGAACTTTACTTATTAACTATGTTCGTCATATTAATATCATTTGGTAGTAGATCACGTAAGTTCCGGCGAGAATGAGCAACACCCCGGTTATTTTTTCCATATGGGGAAGGAGTTTTCGAAGATATTTCATGAAAAAATCACGGGCAAAAGATGAAAATAATATTGCTGTGATCATCATCAGGCTAATTCCCAAAAAGTATGCCAGTATGTACGATCCGCCCAGCCAAACAGATGGAACACCCATTGCCTGAGTTGCAACGATTAAGAACAGCGGAAACAGGCATCCCAAAGCCCCAATTGCATATGCCACCCCAAAAAAGAAGGCTTCTCCGATTTCAGAGCGGTCTGATTTTCGTTTGATGTCTACAGAAAATGCAATGCTTTTGCCTGCTATGAGTAGTATGCCCAGAATGATGATTAAGCTTCCCATTCCCATCGTAATCCACTTCATGTACGCCTTCAGAAGTTGACTCGCAACCGCAATCAATACGCCGGCAATGGAATAAATGACTAAAATCCCGAGAATACTTAGAGATGCTAGCTTTAAGCCACGCAGTAATTTTTCATTTCTTGATGGGGTACCTGACGCTTCCCTGCTAATAAATGAAATGATATAACCGGGAAGAAGTGCCACAGCACAGGGTGCAAAAAAAGCTACCACACCCTGCAGAAATGAGAAATAGATAAACTCCATAAATTCGTAACTTAATAATCTATACTAAAGCTAAAGCAGCGAGTAGTGGATTGATACTAGTCAACAAGACGTGTAAAAAGTTCACGGTATTCATCGGCAGACAGCGCTGTTTTATTGCGTCTGAACTCAATATTTCCATCGCGATTTACACCTACTGTGGTAGCCTGGCTGTCAACATCATAATCCAACATGATTTCAGGGATACCGTGCGTGGATGGGAATTGAAAGTTTTTCTCTTCTGCCAATGCTCTCATTGTTTCCACATCATCTGTAGGGTCAATGCTGATAGCCACGAGAGTGAGTCGATCTTCAAATTCCGGATAAACTTCGGAAAGTACCGGCCAGTTTTGTGCACAAATCGGGCACCAGGAGGCTGTAAAATAGATCACAACAGGTTTACCTTCATCCAGGGATGACTCCAGGCGAATGGTTTCTCCATCAATTGTGGTGACTTCAAAATCCGGAGCGGGTTCAACTTCAGTTTGCGAATTGGTTTGGTCGGATTGGTTAGATGAGCAGGCACTAATGGTGAGCATTAAGGATACTAATAACAAAAAGAGTTTGATTCGAGAAGGGTTCATTTGGATTGATCAGTTTTAGATGTATTGTTTAAAAAGGTTAGATGTGAAGAGGTGTGAAAGTCTTACGAATTGATATTTAATTTTAAAATGAACCTATACAGCCAGTTTTTAATTTATATGTATGTAAGAGCGGAAGGTTTGATGTCATCACTAATTAGAAACTGTTAAAATAATTTAGCCATGGAAGAGACTCTCAAAAGCAATGCACCGGCGGCAAAAAAAAATGTAGCGGGTAGTTTTGAATGGACACCCAACGAACTTATTGAAAAGTTTTTAGCGGTTAGGAGCTTTACGGAGAAAATTACGGAGCCATTGGAAATAGAGGATTACGTGGTTCAGGTAACAGAAAATGCAAGTCCTGCAAAATGGCATCTAGCTCATACTACTTGGTTTTTTGAGACTTTCCTGCTGGAAAGGGAGCTAGCTGACTATGATCCGATACATCCTCAGTACAGCTACCTGTTTAACTCTTATTACTTACAGACAGGTGTTCCGCATTGCAGGGCCCGAAGAGGTAATATTTCGCGTCCAACCGTTAAACAGGTTTATGAATACCGGCAAAGTATAAATGAGTATGTGGTGAATTTGTTGAAAAATGCTTCGGATAAACAGTACCGGAACTGGGGCCCAATTGTGGAGATTGGGATTCATCATGAGCGGCAACATCAGGAGCTTCTTCTCACGGATTTGAAATATATGTTTTCACAAAATCCACTCAATCCGGTTTATAAAGAAGTGGAACGGCCCAAAATCAAATCGCTGCCTGAAATCTCGTGGGTTCCATTCAAGGAAGGGGTCTACAAGGTAGGCCATAAAGGAGAAGGCTTTGGTTACGACAACGAATTTCCTCGTCACAAGACATATATACATGATTTTGAGCTAGCAGACCGATTGGTGACGAATGGAGAATATATGGATTTTATGAAGTCAGGAGCTTACAGCGAGACAAAGTGGTGGCTGGATGAGGGATATTCTACTGTTCGTGATGAAGAGTGGCAGGCTCCTCTGCACTGGAGAAAGATAGATGGAGAGTGGTATCAATTTACTCTTTCCGGACTGGTGAAAATAGATCCGAATGACCCGGTTACGCACGTGAGCTATTTTGAAGCGGACGCTTATGCACGATGGAAGGGGTACAGATTACCTACAGAGCAGGAGTGGGAAATAGCTGCAGATGCTCTGGAAATACAAGGTAGTTTTGCAGACGCCGGATATCTCCACCCGATTGCCCTGCAATCAGAAAAAGAAGGGCTTAAGCAAATGTTTGGTGAGGCATGGCAGTGGACGCAAAGCTCATACTCACCCTATCCGGGATATAAACCACTGCCGGGCGCACTGGGGGAGTATAATGGTAAATTTATGTGCAATCAGTATGTGTTGAGAGGCGGATCTTGTGCTACATCAAAATCACACTTCAGGAAATCATATCGCAATTTCTTTTATGCAAACGAACGGTGGCAGTTTACCGGCATCAGATTGGCTAAATGAACCATACCCACACAATAAAAACGAATCATAAAACAGATGGATACCGCTGTACAAGTACAAGAAAAAAATAGAACCACCTCTATGACGGAAGAGATTCTGTCCGGTTTACAAAAATCACAAAAAACCCTTCCAAGCAAGTACTTCTATGATAAACGGGGTTCGGAATTGTTTGAGCATATATGCGATCTGGATGAATATTACCTCACACGCACCGAACTGGAGATCATGTGCAATAACATTTCCGAAATTCACCGCGCACTGGGTGAGAAAATTCAGCTTGTTGAGCTGGGCAGTGGAAGCAGTAAAAAAACGCGACTTTTGCTGGATGAGATTCCGAACCTGAAGGTTTATGTTCCGGTAGATATTTCAGGAAAATTCCTTAGGGAAACGGTCGATGAACTGAAATCAGAATTTCCGCACATAGACATTGAGCCGGTCGGAGCAGACTATACACGCCCATTTGATCTGCCCTGTCCGCCGGATAAGGTGCGTACTGTAGCCTACTTTCCGGGATCAACCATAGGGAATTTCACGAAAGAGAAAGCGGCTGATTTTTTACAACAGGTTTCGAATCTGGTGGGACAAAACGGTGCACTTCTAATTGGGTTTGATCTGATCAAAAGTGAGGATGTACTTTTGGCAGCCTACAACGATTCGCAGGGAGTTACGGCTGCGTTCAACAAAAATATATTAACTCATATCAACAGAAAACTGCGTGCCGATTTTGATGTTGATCAGTTTGAACACCGAGCGATTTTTAATCGTGATAAAAGCCGGATCGAGATGCACCTGATCAGCTTGAAAGATCAGCTTGTGCATGTGGAGGATGAAGCGTTCAATTTCAAGCAGGGTGAGTCGATTCATACTGAGAATTCTCACAAATACTCTCAGGAATCCTTTCGGGCCATTGCGGACCCTTATTTTACCCCGGTAGCCACCTGGATCGATTCCGATCGTAAATTTTGTATTCAGCTTCTGGAGAGTAACAGTGAGTAAAGGTTTTGCCTAAGCTCAAATTAAAGTGCCGCTGGTTGAAAGACATGACACAAATCAAACTGTTAGAAAAGCAACCCTATCAGACACATTAGGTTGGATAAAAGAACTAAAATTCAAAAAAACACTGCCCGCAATCTGTTGTGATAGGATACTAATCCGCTTAAAACCATCAAGGTGGTATCTATATAAAACCCCAATATGCCATAGCTAAGCAGCTTCATTTGTGACAGTTTTTGCGGCACTGTAGAGTGATTAGGTCCGCCTTTTCCAGTAGATATTCCATTTCACTGTTTTAATAAACAATTCTGATCTTCTTGATTTAATCAATAATCTCCGGAGTTTACTACTCTTTCGCTGCCGATTCTGAAAAATTATGTAGTGCATCATCTATTTTTTTTAGAACCTCATCACATCCGGTAACTGAATGACGTTTTTTTAGATATTCCGGGTTGTTATAACCAACCTGCACTACACCTTCTGAATTTTCCCAAATCAACATTTTTTGTGGCAGATCTATGGCGGCTGTTTGGGCACACTGCATGACCGGAGTTCCAAGCTTCGGATTTCCAATGATAAATAGAATGGTTGGTGATAACTCCATATCTACGCCTGATGCGCCTTGCCGGTGATCAATCTTATTAAAAATTGTAATACCATTATCTGTCAGTACTTTTTCAAGCCGGTTAGCCGTCTCTTCTACCGAAAAGTCACTTTGTATCGTAGTTATTCCCTCCTGAGCGTACATTATGGAGGATGACATTATTAAAATAAGTAGAAGGATAGTTTTTAGTAGTAAACGCATGATTTTATTTTTTAAGATGAAAATAACTGATTACCTGTGTGGAGTCTAAAAACTCGTTCCAACACTCCTAAATCTTTTATGAGTTGCAGAACTGTTGCTCATCAAAGTCATGGGGATCGTTAGTGAGTTTTCGGCCAGTCTACAAAGCTTATAATCAATATCAGACAACTCAACATATGAATAATTCTTCTGACACTGATTTACATTTTCATCATCAGTCTATTAAGGGTTGAATGACACTTGTAAATGGAATATGCCATTTGTTAATCCAGGGGTTCAAGATTTTGCAATATAGTGGGAATCAATTCAGAAATGGTAGGGTGAATGTGAACCGCACGGCTGATGACCGTGTAGGGTTGGTCGGCATACATTATATCCAACAGCGAATGGATGATCTCATCCCCGTCAATGCCCACGATGGTAGCTCCAAGGATTTTTTGGGTATCGGCATCCACCAGAATTTTAATAAAGCCTTGAGTTTCACCCCGTTCTTTGGCTCTGGCAATGCGCGACATTTCCCGGTATCCGATCAATACATTTCTATCCGATTTTCTGGCTTCATGTTCATACATTCCAATATGGCTGAGAGACGGATCGGTGTACAGGGCATAATTCAAGATTCTATCAGAAACTTTTCGAGGATCTTTATCAAATAAGTTTGCAGCCACAATTTCAAAATCATTGTAGGCGGTATGGGTGAAAGCGCCTTTTCCATTCACATCTCCCAAGGCCCATACGCCATTAGCGGTGGTTTGAAGTTTATCATTTGTAGAAATGTAGCCTCGCTCATTGAGTTCAATATCAGTATTTTCGAGTCCCAAATTATCTGAGTTGGGTCTTCGACCTGTGGCAACCAACAAATGTGTACCGTTGATTTGTTTAGGTCCACTTGTACAGTCAAAGTTCACCGTTATTTTTTGGCCTGACTGAGTTGCGCTGATGCATTTCGAATTCAACCGGAAGTTGATTCCCTCCTGTTCCAATATTTCACGGAGTGTTTGGGATGTGTCCGGATGTTCCCGGCCAATGATCTCTTCTCCCTGTTCTACGACGGTAACCTCACTTCCGAACCTGCGAAACATCTGTCCAAATTCCAGGCCTATATAACTTCCGCCAATTATGATTAAGTGCTCGGGAACTTGCTCAAGCTCAAGAATTTCAGCATTTGTCATATAATCGACTGCCTGCAAGGCAGGAGGTGCAAATGGCCTGGCTCCGGTGTTGATGAAGATTTTTTCTGCACTTAGTTTTTCGCCGTTTACCTCAATGCTGTGATTATCAACAAACCGCGCATGGCCCTGAATAACGGTGAGATTCTCGGTGCTTCGAAGCCAGTTTTCGACACCCTCTGTAGAGTTTTTGACCAATTCATCTTTCCGGGCCTTTACTTTTTTTATGTTAACGGTGACTTCACCATCAATAGAAAATCCAAACTGATCTCCTCGCCGGGCCATATGGATGGCGCGAGCACTGGCAACCATCGCTTTAGTTGGAGTACACCCGGTATTGACGCAGGTACCGCCAAACTTGTCTTTTTCGATAACAGCGGTTTTGAGTCCTACCGAAGCGCAGCGTGCCGCTAATGAGGGCCCGGCCTGGCCGGTTCCGATTACGATAGCATCGAAGTGTTGTGCGTCTGACATTTTTTGAGTGATTTTAGAAATTTTAAAAAAAAGAGTTCTGATTAGTTGATCTGAGATTTCTGAATAGGTGGACAGGGGATGTCGGCATATGAACAGAATACACAGCAGTCGCCTTTCTGAGGCTTAGCTATATTTCCGCATGAAGGACATTCCCAGAAAAACTGGCAGGAATCCTCTGGCATCTGTTCAACATGTTCTTGGCCACAATTTGGGCATGAAATAGCAGATGTAAGTTCAATTGACTTCATAGCATAATTTCCGGTTTAAGATTATTGCTGATAGAGCTCTGAGTCAGGCCAGAAAACAAGCCAGGCAAATGCAAAGTAGTCACCGAAAATCAGGGGTTCAAGCTGTTCGCCTTTTAATTCTCCCTCGATGGCTTTTCCTGATATGTCCCACGTACTTCCGGTCTGCTGATCAGTAATTTTTTCTGAGCTGTATGCAAATTCCAACGTTTGACCATTTACACTTCGATGGAATGCACCGGTAGACCCATCTTCACGAGATTGCGAGATACTTGAAGCGTCCAGTGCAGACCGGGCACCTTCTGTATGAAAAACCACAATCGGAGTTTGCCCCATGGTGTCATTAATAACTACCGATTCTTTTGTTAAACTGTAGGGATATGCCTTTTGTACATCAGAAACCCGAACTCCGATAACTTTTTCCATTGGCGGTAAACGATCATCTTCAATATCTCCCATTAAGAAGGGAGTATTGTTGATGTCGTCATATCCTGTATATGGATTTTGGCCGTAAGGTCGTTGATGGCCGGTATCTTTTGAAAGTACTACTCCATCCGGGTAAGCATCTTTAAACTGCTCATAAGAGATGATTTGGCTGGGTAAAACGGTTAGCTCAGTTCTGGTATAGTCACCTACTACTGCCTCACCTGTAAACTGTTGCCAAAGGGACTCTGTCTTTCGGTCAAACATGATCATATCCGAGTGCCGCAAAAAACCGGATACACCGAACTCGTGAACTTCGCCATCAATACGGCGGTCAAAAACAATGGCCGAGTAGCAAAGAGGACAAAACGTGATTAAAACCGGTATCTCTTCAAATTGGTCGTTTACAATTTCGTGCCAGATCAAAATTTGAAGCGGATATGCTCTGGCAGTTCCATTTAATTGAAATGCTATGACAGGCTCTTCATCAGATATCCAACTATCCGCAGCATCAAATATTACAAATTCCGGTTCGTCGATGGAGGGGATCCGATCTTTGGGTGGTCCACCACGAACAAGGCTTTCAAAGTCAATACTCTTTTTAGCAAAGTCGGTCTTCCAATTAGAGAAATCCTGCCCGTAGGCAAATTCAATGTTTAGAGTTACTGCACATAATAAAAGCCATAATAGAGTAAGTGTAGAAATTGATTTCATAGTGTATAGACCTCAGTAGCTTTATTAATGTGGTTAAGAGTTGGATGAGTTAAATGTGAGAGTTCTTACATGCAATACAGGAAGGGGATGCTTAGGATAGGCTTATCAGACAGGAATTGAATGGAAGAACGGGATTGTAAGTTTTGCTGATCTTTATTCCGGAAATTTTTATCGAAGTAAGAATATTGCTGAACAGATCATCAGACAAGTAAGTAATGTTCATTAAACCAAAAACTGATGAGTAAGATAGCAATTGTAGTATTGGCTGAAGCCGGAAGTCATGAATCGCTTGGGCGAATTGTTAATGCTCTTGAGTTCGCTAAAGAACTACAAGATCATGATGATGAGGTGAAAATTGTTTTCGACGGAGCAGGAACCACGTGGGTGCCTCAGCTTGCGGATGAAGAACACGATGCTCATCCACTTTATCAGGCTGTAAAAGGGAATATTCACGGGGCCTGTAAATTTTGCTCCAAGGCATTTGGAGTCATCAACGAAGTTCGAAAGACTGATATAGATCTTTTGGATGATTACGATGATCATCCAAGTCTGCGTTCATTTATTCAGGACGGGTATCAGATTGTGACATTTTGATTGACACGCGACAAACGCATAACTCCTACGCTAGCTCGGTTAGAAGCCGGGCTGCTTTATTTTTAAATGAAAATTTTCAACAAAAGACAAACAATGAATAAACCCGATTTTTCGAATTTAAAAGCATTGTACATAAACTGCACGCTTAAAAAATCACCCCGCCAAAGCCATACACGGGGACTCATTGATGTTTCCATGAAAATTATGGAAAAAGAGGGAGTAGAGGCGGAATGTATTCGTTTTGCTGATTATGACGTAGCGCCCGGTGTATATCCGGATATGACAGAGTATGGTGCTGAAAAAGACGATTGGCCGGAAATCTGGGAAAAGGTAAAAGCAGCAGATGTTTTGGTGATTGGCACACCGATCTGGCTTGGTGAAAAGTCTTCAGAAGCTTCTAAATTGATTGAGCGTCTATATTCGATGAGTGGTCTGCAAAATAAAAAGGGACAGTATATTTACTACGGTAAAGTTGGAGGATGTGTTATTACGGGAAATGAAGATGGTATTAAGCATTGTGCCATGAATATGCTCTATTCACTTCAACATGTAGGGTATACGATACCGCCACAGGCTGACTGCGGCTGGATCGGTGAGGCCGGTCCCGGTCCGAGTTATCTGGATAAAGAATCTAACGCACAAAAAAATCAGTTTACAAACAGAAACACAACGTTTATGACGTACAACCTGCTTCATCTTGCCAAGATGCTGAAGGATCAGGGTGGTTATTCGAACTACGGAAATTCCCGTGAAGCGTGGGATGACGGCACGCGCTGGAATTTTGAAAATCCGGAGTACAGGTAAGAATTCTGTATTGAGGTGTGTCTATTTGATGTGAGCATGTAATTGCCCATCAGGGATACTTAGAAACAAAAATTTAGTCATTATGAAAACACCAGCTACTTTTTTCTATAGAGCTATGGGCGTTACTTTTTCAGTTTCGCTTCTCCTTTTTGCGATATCAGCCTGTGATACCAATTCGGTTTCGGGAGGCAATTTTGGAGGAATAGATATCGACACAGATGTTGAATGGCTGGTTCCTGAACATCAAGTACTGGACGGAGGTCCCGGCAAAGATGGAATTCCGCCAATCGAAAATCCCAAGTTTACCACGGCCTCCGATGTGGATTTTATTCCTGACGAAAGGCGGATCATTGGTATGGTGAAAGGAGGAGAAGTTATTGGCTACCCGGTTCAGATACTGGACTGGCACGAAGTTGTAAATGATGACACTCAAGTTACAATTACGTACTGCCCGCTTACGGCTACAGGTATTGCCTGGAATCCACAGCAGGGACCCGATTTTGGTACGTCCGGTTTAATTTTCAGAAATAATTTAATTGCATACGATAGAAGAACGGAGACTTTATGGTCTCAAATGAGGCTTCGGGCGATTAATGGAGAGCACTTAGGTGCGAGTATCAAACCGCTAAATGTATTGGATACAACCTGGGAAACCTGGAAACAAATGTATCCTGATTCTAAAGTGATGAATACTTCTACCGGTCATGTCAGGGCCTATAACTCATATGCATATGGCAAAGATTACAATACAACAGATGGCATCATCGTATTCCCTTTAGTTCATAAAACCGACGTCAGACTGCCCGACAAGGCGAGAGTACACGGTGTGTTTATTGATGAGGATCTGGATGACAGTTCAACTGTACGTCTTTATGAGGTAAGTAAGTTCGATTCGGGAATTGAAGTTATTCGTGACAGTATTGCGGGAGAGGAGTTTGTTGTTATTGGCAGCAGTGGGCGAAGTTTTGCTATCGCTTATAAAATGTTCTCAGACGGAGTGGAACTGGAATTCGAAGCAGTTCAGGATCAGTTACCCATTGTGATGGTTGACAATGAAGGCACAAAGTGGAATATATTCGGGGAAGCTGTGGAAGGACCCGGAACCGGACGCCGTTTAAGTCCGGCCAAATCCTACTCAGGCTTTTTCTTTGCTTTCAGAGAGTTGTTTGAACTTCCTGAGATTTACGATTTTGGTCAGGAATCTGAGTAATTCTGTTACTTCCAATGAATTAGAAGTTCGTGCCGGGATGAGGATAGTTCAAGGTTTTCGATCTTGATCATATCGTTCTGAAAGTGAAATTCAATTGGCTCTCCATCAAGCTGAATACTTTTAACATATTTAGAAGCATTTCGAATGGTCAAATTGATTGGTTCAATCTCTGACGTAAACTGTTTACCAACCTCCTTCATGAAACGGATAATAGATTTATCCTCTCGGTTCGACGAGCTGATGTGTAGCAGCTCATACATTTTCTTCTTGTAGGCATCGTAGGTTAACCCATCATCATGATAAACGGAAGTTTTGTAGTAAGGCACGGATGAATCGTAGTATAGGGTGAGGTTTAACTCATTGATGGAGTAGTTGTCCAATGACTGTACCAACTCTGCCGTTGGAATAATAGCTCCGCCCCGAATAAAAGTTGGGATCGACTCATCTTCTGTTTCAATAAAATTTTGTACTCCGCCACGATACTTCTCACCGTTATAGAAATCAAACCAATTCGACTTTCCTGGAAACCAAACCTTCTGTTTTTTCTTGCCGGGCTCCATAATGGGAGAAACCAGAATGTCATCCCCGAACAGATAGCTGCTTGCTACTTTATAGATTTCGTGATTTTCCGGCTCTTCAAAAAAGAGAGGACGCATCAAAGGCATTCCGGTAGTGGAATTTTCAAAGGCGAGGCTGTAGATATAGGGAATCAGCTTGTAGCGTAACTCGATCGCTTTTCGGGAATGATCGAGGGCTTCCCGACTTCTGAAGACCGGTTCAGAAGGAACATCATCCTGTGCATGCGGACGATAAATTGGCTGAAATACGCCGTACTGAAGCCATCTTATATATTTTTCGTCATCCACCAGATCTCCTGCAAAACCTCCTAAATCGGAGTGCATATAAGCCAGACCCTGCAGACCCATTTGTAGAGATATTTCAGGCTGGGATTGTAGTCCTCCCCAAGTGCGATTTACGTCGCCCGACCATGGAATCAGCCCAAATCGCTGCGACCCGGAATATCCGGCGCGCATCAGGTTAAATGGCCGAACATCCGGATAGTTTTCACGATAGCCATCATGAACCAGTTTTGCCCATTCGTGCCCATAGATGTTGTGAACTTCATTGGCAGTTCCTGTGTGATGAATTAAGTGCTCGGGATGAACTTCCGGTTCGCCCAGATCCCCCCACCAGCCATGCACACCCATCTCAATCAAATCCTGATAAATATTCCAGAACCAATTGCGGGCTTCCGGTTTGAAAACGTCAATTAAGCCGGTGTTTCCAAAGAAAAATTCGTACGTGGCCGGATTACCGAGTGAATCTTTGGCGAGCACATCCACTTCTACAGCCTCTTCCCATCGATCGGAGGTAGTGACGACAAAGGGCTCGGTGATTAAAACGGTTTTTACTCCCTGATCTTCGAGCTGATCCATCATCTGTTCCGGTTCTGGGAAAGAGTCGCGATCGAACGCAAGATTACCCATGGTCCCTTTTACCTCTTTTCCAAACCAGTATAGATCCATGATTACAGCATCGACGGGTACATTTTCCTCCCGGTATGTATCGATGGTTGAGAGAACTTCATCTTGTGACCGATACCCAAATCGACTTGAAAAGTTACCGAGAGCCCAGCGGGGTGGGAGTGGCTGGAATCCGGTCAGATGTGTGTAATTTTCAATGATCTTCTCCCAACTGTCACCGGTAATAACCTGGTAACTTTGGCGGCCCGAAATGGCTTCAAATGAGAGGGTATTGTTAAACTGGCTATCCAGATCGAGCCAGCCGATAGTGGGATTGTCAAAGTGTATGGCGTACATGTTGGATGAAAGAATCATTGGAAGGGTGTAATTCATCAATTCAGATCGGGTTTCGTAACCGTAATGAGCCCGGTTGTAGAGCCGCAGTCTATGACCACGCCGATCCATTCCAAGTGCACGGGCGCCGCCGCCCATCAGAATTTCTGTTTCGGTAATATTGAAATCGACTTCAAACCCGTTTTCTGTTGATTGAAATCCGTTTCGTTCTTCAATCAGTTTCTCTCCATTGTAGTAGAAAGAGATATTGCCTGAGGGCCTCTCAATAAAAATTTGAAGCCCATCGGTTAGCAACGCCACATGATTACCGGTGTCATCCAGATCGAAGGAAGTAAACTTTTTATCCAGAACAACCGCATGTGAAGATGGATACTCTGTTTGGCCACTCTCGAAAAAAGTAACCTCTGCAACTTCGGGTGAGTAGAAAGAGATCTCATAAACGCCGTGATCCAGTTCAACCCGAAAATGATCATCCGTTACCTCGTAGTGGAATGATTCCGACTCTTGAGCAGTGACGGAAATCAGCCCGGAGAGGAATAAAAGAAGTGCGAAAAAAGTAAAAAATCGCAGGTTGGGCATTTTCGATTATGAGAATTAAAAATTGATAGTCCAACGTTGTCCGGTTATGGTAGCCAAGATAATCAGTTCACAAAAATACAAAAGGCTGAAAGCCGAAAATATTTCAATTAATCACAAAATTAAGTAATTCTGTCTGTTGGGCGGTGGTTGGCATTAAACCGAACAAGGTTAAATGAACGGAGCTTTAAGATAAAACTCAGAAGTTGACCTGATGAACAGTGAGGGTTAAAAATTTATGGCCTGAGTCGGGTGGTTTTCGTCATTCGGACGATTAATGGTTCAGAAAAATAGGCTGAAAGCCTAAAACAACCCAGCTTTGGGCACCGACCCAAGTAATTGAGTAAACAAATCAAATCGGAAAGCAGGCTGAAAGCCTGCAACAGGCAACACATCAGGCCTACCTATTCTTTCCAAAAATAGTCCGGATTATATTCAACCACATCATACTTTTGTATGAATTTTTCGATCTCTTCGCGATAACTCAGATGTTGATGATGTACTTCCTGACGGGCTTCCTGATGGGCAATGTACCGAGTTGTTGTCTCGATTTTCGAACTGCTAACCGAAAAGGCTCCGTAAACCGTTTGCCAATAAAAAGACTTATTGCCTGTGTTTACCTTCTTCCATTTCGAAGAAGTTTTCTTGAGTTGTTCCACAACTTTTGCCAAGCTCACATTTTTAGACATTCGAAACAGCGCATGAATATGATCCGGTACGGAGTTGATAATGAGTGCCGGGCTTTCCAGTTTTTTGAAGGTTCCTGCCAAATATGAGTGTAAATCGGTTTTGGTGGATTTGGGGATTAATGGCAGCCGGTTTTTGGTAGAAAAAGTCAGGTGTATGTATAGTTTTGATAGAGATTGGCCCATGGAAGGTGTTTAGTTTTGATTGTGTGATTCTGAAATACCTACTGTTATGGCCCATAAATCAAGGTTTACTTACAGAAATTTTTTAATACAGGTTTGATCTATTGCAGGCCTTCAGCCTGCCCGACTTGATGGTTGATTGATTCCCGGGGCGTTGCCCCGGTTTGGGTTGTCAAAGGCTTTCAGCCTATATAAATCCAAATTCTAAGTGGTAGGGAAAATATCCCGAAAAGGAATAAAGGTTGAATGATAGAAGTTAGTAGTTGAATTAGATTTATATTGGTGAGGATTAACATTGAACTCCTGAGTAGAATTGCATACGGCATCAGAGTGGTAAACGGTTTCATTAAACCCAAAGGCTGAAAGTCTTCAATATCCCAATTTGAGACACGGATCTCCAACCAACCAGTCAAAATATTCTCATAATTAAAAGATTCCTTCTACTGGACGTCAGCGAAAAACAATCTGAAGAGGATTAAAAGAATGGAAGAGATTTAGAGGAGTCGGAAGTTGATGTTGATGAACATGGGGGGGATTATTGAAGGTCCAAAATTGACTAAATTTGGGAATCAGCCTCCCGTTGGTTCAAGAAAATCAAAAGGCTGAAAGCCTAAAACAACTCAGTTTGGGGCGACGCCCCAACACCAAAGTATGAATCTAATCAATGAGCAGGCTGAAAGCCTGCAACAAGTAGTATTCCTGCCTGTCTATTATTTCCAGAATTTTGAACAGGCCAAGAAAAACAGACAGAATAACAGTGTGATGGAGTCACTCTGTCTTCCCGGGAATGACAGCCGGTCACGGCTGATAATCTGTTCTGAAACTACTTCATAAAAAATCTGCCGTACATGACAAGTATGGCAGTAAAACTGTTGTTGGCATCCGTATTGCAACTATTAACAGTGAATTATTGAATTAAACTTTTAAACAACAACTTAAAAATCGGAGGTCATTATGGCACTCGTTAGATATTCAAAACCCGGAACAGATGTGTTCGGACAGCGATTTTCAGATATCATGGATGAATTTTTCAAGGATGCAGTTGCAAATCGACAAAATTCGTTCGCTCCCAAAATTGATATATCAGAAACTGAGAAGATGTACGTTATAGATGTAACACTTCCAGGAATGAAGAAAGATGATATTCAGATTGACCTTGAGAAAGGTCGTTTGACTATCAGCGGAGAGCGAAAATTTGAAAAAGAGGAAGAAGGTAAAACATACCACAGAGTGGAAAGCCACTATGGCAATTTTACCCGAACTTTCCAGCTTCCAGATGATGTGAATGATGATAGTATCAATGCAACTTATCAGGATGGGATCTTAAATATCACCATCGATAAGAGCGAAGAGAAGATGAAAAAACAGATTGACATCAAATAAACAGTTAGTAGTAAGAGCTGTTCTCATATGTCCCCTAAGAGAGCAGGTTAGTTAGCGCCGGAGATCCTTTGACAAGTGTCTCCGGCATTTTTTTGGGCAATAAATCGGGATTATTGAAAGTTAAAATCTCTGATGTTCGTACGATTTCTTATCTGAACAAGGAACCGTAGGTCGTTGCGTTAGTAAAAAAACGATTTTAAAAACCGTCCGAAATAGGGCGAGGCAGAAAAAACATCTGCTGATATAATTCAAATAAAATGAGTCGACATTTATGGATAGAATAACAAAAAGTGTAATAGCTGCAGTAGCTGTGGCGTTTTTCTTTATCGGGTTGAATTTTGGAAATGAAACCGATTCAGACCCGACAGATTCTAAACTGCCAGCGTTTAATGAATCAACACAGACTGCAGATACACAACGGGTAGGGACACTGAGAGAATTTAACAACGCTATTATTGATATCGCTGAACAAGCCAATCCTACTGTGGTTACTATTAACACTACCCAAACGGTTCGCCAAAGGCAGCAATCTCCATTTTCTTTCTTTTTTGATGATCCTAGTTTGGATCAAGAAAGAGAGTTTCAGCGTCAGGGCCTTGGGTCAGGAGTGATTGTATCGGAGGAAGGATATATCATCACGAACAATCATGTGATTGATAATGCCGATGAAATTAAAATTACCCTTTTTGATGGTGAAGACCTTGATGCAGAAATTATTGGGGCAGATCCAGCGAGTGATATTGCCGTGTTGAAAATTGATCATGATGATCTGAAAGCAATTCCGCTTGGCAATAGCGAGGATCTGAGAGCCGGTGAAATGGTATTTGCGATAGGTAGCCCTTTGGGAAATCAGTTTGCGCACTCCGTCTCTATGGGTATTGTAAGTGCCAGTGGCCGTTCAAGACTGGGTCTGAACCAATTTGAAAATTACATTCAGACAGATGCTGCAATTAACCCTGGTAACTCCGGAGGTCCGCTCATTAATGTTGATGGTGAATTGATTGGTATTAACACTGCAATTGCCAGCCGTAGCGGCGGTAACCAGGGAGTAGGTTTTGCAATTCCAATAAATATGGCTCGAAGCGTTATGGAGTCACTGATTACAGACGGACGCGTTGCTCGCGGTTATCTTGGTATTTCTCTCGGCGGGGAAGTTGATCGCACCATGGCACGTGCATTGGGAATGAATAGTCCACGAGGATTTGTAATTGGTGACATTGTTGAAGACGGACCTGCTGCAGAAGCCGGGCTTCAGGAAGGCGACGTTGTAGTCCGACTGAATGGCGCCATTGTTCGTGACTTCTACGATTTTCGTGTTACTATTGCCAACTCTGCACCCGGAACAGAAGTAGAGATTGAGGTTTTCCGGGACGGTGAAACGGAGTCATTTACTGTTGAACTTGGTGAGCTGAACACTGAAGAGGTTGCCGCTGAAATGAGCACCTCTGATCGTGAGGATCTTCGTGAAAGTCTCGGCTTTGCAGTTGATGAACTGACAGATTCCATTCGCCGGCAGTTGAATTTACAATCTCAGGCTTTTGGAGTAGTGGTTAGTGAAATTAGCGAAGCAAGCAGTGCATATTCACAAGGTCTGCGAAGAGGCGACGTCATCTCTCAGGTAGCCGGCACTTCGGTAACGCAGCCGGAGGAGTTCTATGGAGCTGTTCAAACCTTGATCGATGAAGGTACTGACGTGGCATTGCTTCAGGTAAATCGCCAGGGAAGAAATATTTTTGTGGCTTTCGAACTATAAACCTTGTAATGGTTAAGGTTGAGCCTCTGTCTGATTTTCAGGCAGAGGCTTTTTTATTCGGTTTAGTTTTTGTTTAGATGATAATTAAGGGCAAGTCTCCCCTTGAGGGGAGTGCAGCGTAAGCCGTTTGGGGTGTAGGTCTCCGCGGTGTTATTGAACTTATTATTCCTTCAAACGGGTCAGCGACCCGTTGAGCAATGATTTTTTTCTGCGACCTACGAACCTCCATTCCGTCAGGTTTACTGCCAATACAACAATTTAAGAGGGGCATGGCACTACTTTTGCAAATATTAAAATCAAAGTAAAAGTTTACAAGAGCTATGGAATACAAAGATTACTATAAAACATTAGATGTACCCCGGGATGCTTCGCAGGAGGAGATTAAGAAGAAGTACCGAAAAATGGCAGCGAAATTTCACCCTGATAAGAATCCGGGCAACAAAAAAGCTGAGCAAAAATTCAAGGAAATCGGGGAGGCTTACGAGGTATTAAAAGACCCTGAGAAAAGAAAGCTGTACGATAAAGTCGGGTCTGACTGGAAAAAATACGAACAAGCCGGTGCGAGTGCAGATGATTTTAATTGGCAGCAGTATGCCGGCAGGAGAGGCGGAGGTCGTCAACGCGTAAATGTCAATATGGATGACATTTTTGGCGGTGGCCAGCAATCTACAGGTGGTGGCAGTCCTTTCTCCAGCTTTTTTGAGACACTATTCGGAGGAGGACAATTCGAAAACGGCGGTGACCCATTTGGAGGTGCGCAAGGCAGGCAACGTTTTACAACCGGAGGGCAAAGACGTACTGCTTCGGCAGTTGCTGATTCAGAAGCTGTTGTTCAGGTTGATCTAAAAGATGTGTTAACCGGTGCCGAAAAACACCTTCGTGTTGGCAGCGAAAAGATGAAGGTGAAAATACCGGTGGGTATTGAAGATGGTAAACGGCTTAAGTTAAAAGGAAAAGGCCAGCCGGGAGCCGGAGGACGAAAAGGAGATCTTTACCTGAAAATTAAAATCAATGAGCCGGAGGGTTTTGAGAGAAAAGGAAAAGACATCATTCAAATGGTAGATCTGCCGGTACATAAAGCAGCTTTGGGCGGAACTTTGACCGTTAAAACTTTAGAAGGAAAGGTGAAACTTAATATTCCGGAGAGTACTCAAAACGGGAAAATGTTCCGTTTGGCCGGTCGAGGAGTACCGGAGTTTAACATGCCGGAAAAGAGAGGAAACTACTACGTGAAAGTATCTCTTCAGCTTCCGGATAATCTGACAACAGAGGAGAAAAAACTGTACAAGAAATTGTCAGATTTACGGCCTGAATAAATATCGTAATACATAGACTGTTCAGGGAAAAGATTGTACCTTAAATAAAAACGAATTTAATACTTCTTTGAGTTATGAAAGGATTTCTGATTTTAGTTGCAGCACTGTTTTTCAATACTGGAGACATTGAACATCAAGAGTATCAAAAGTGGGGACAAATCGGGCACTATGTGACCGGAGAAATTGCGGATGTATATCTGGCCGAAGAGGCTCGTGATCGCGTTTATGAAATTTTAGGGGATCGCTCATTATCCTTATCTGCCGTTTGGATGGACGATATCCGCTCGGACAGTGAATATGATTATACCCGAACCTGGCACTGGGCAACAATTCCGGAAGGAAAGACATACGAGGAGACTGAACAGGAGGAGGATGGCGATATTATCTGGGCACTTGAAACATTAATTGACGAATTAAAAAGTGGCGGTCTCACAGAGAAGGAAGAAAAAGATAAGCTCAGGCTTGTTATTCA
>NZ_JAWLDW010000149.1:0-5782 GCF_041686455.1 Rhodohalobacter sp. | reverse complement strand
ACGCGTAATTATGAAATTCGACGCACCAAAAGGACTTTATGTATTTCACTGTCACAACCTGGAGCATGAAGACAATGGGATGATGGCTAATCTGGAGATTATTTAAAGAACAAATCGTACAAACCTAAATCACTATGAAAAAATCAATCTTAGCATTTACAACATCCTTGACATTAGTATTCCTGTTTATACAGCCTGCGGTTGCACAAGATCAATCAGGACATAATCAAGAATCAAAAAATATTGAACGCTTTGAGGACGTGCCTGAAGAATTTCGTGCAAACCTGACTCAGGTTATAGAAACCTATTTAAATGGGAAAAATGCCTTCTTAAAGTCTGATTTAGACGCTTCCCATTCGGAATTTGAATCCTTTAAAAATAAACTGGAAGAAATAGGACAACACGGGCTTTCAGGTGATGGACACACGGCCTGGATGGAAAGTTACAATCAGCTCACTGAACAGGTCAGTGTATTGCTGAACAGTGATGACATTGAAAGCTCTCGGCATGCATTCCGATCACTCTCTACTGAATTGGCAGATGCTGTTAAAAAGTTTGGAGTAGAGGGAGTTGTTTACCACCAATACTGCCCGATGGCACTCGACAGTGACGGAGCAACGTGGCTGAGCAGAAATGAGCAGATTCAAAATCCATATACACCGGATACCATGCTAGGCTGTGGTGAGGTGATTGAGAGAATGAAGTCATAGATAATTAAAAACCCTCCAAGGGTTTGGAACCCTTGGAGGGTTTAGATCTGATTTGGCAGATTTTTGAAACCGGTCAGGTCTATAAAAAACCACAAAGTAATAAAAGGTGATCCATATGAAAGAAATCAAAGCAATGATCCGGCCCGAAAAGTTTGAGGAAGTTTATAGTACACTGAGATCTGAGGGTTACTGTTGTATGACCGTTTACCATGGTGAAGGTACCGGCCGCCGCGGTGATCCCGAGAAACTCAATGCAACCCTGGAGTTTCCATTTCTTCACTCAAAAATCGTGAAAATTGAGATTCTTGTTACCGACGAACAACAGGATGACGTTATCAATATCATCCAGCAGACTGCCTGTACCCATCATAAAGGTGATGGAATTATTTACAGTTCAGACATTGACAAGGCAATTAGCATCCGAACGGGTGAAGAAGGTGTGGCTGCACTGTAATCAGTGAAAACGAAGTGAGCAGAGTTTAGTTAAAAAGTTTACTTGTTAAGCTTTTCCGTGCTTGAAAAAAAATGGTGCTTCAGCAAATCCATGAAGTACTAAAGCCTTAATTTAAAAGCCCAAAAAATCTAATGGCCGTAAAAAAATCTACTCTAATTTGTCCAAACTGCGAACAAAAATCCTTAGAGACAATGCCTGAAAATGCTTGTCAATATTTCTGGATGTGCAGTAAATGCAGCAAAATCATACAACCTAAAAAAGGCGACTGCTGTGTATTTTGTAGCTATGGTACAGTGCCTTGTCCGCCGATTCAGGAATCGAAAAGCTGTTGTTAACCACGACCAAGTCTGGTGTGATGCTTGACTTCCTAACCCCGGCAAACTGTAAGAAAAAATGTTAACTGTCGTATTGTAAACCAAAAACTTAACACAGATACATGATCCCCGATTGGATACCTAACATTCACCCGCTCATTGTTCATTTTCCCATTGCACTGCTGGTTATAGCCGTTCTTCTAGACTTGATCCGTCTCCGGTTCAATCAACAGAATTGGTTGCAGAATACAGTAATCACACTCTATTCAATTGGATCAATTGGTTTGATTGCTGCTTTTTTCTCTGGCCGTGAAGCTGTGGAAACTGTCACCGTTCTGGGAGATGCAGTGCCGGTTGTTACATCCCACGAAGACTGGGCACTCTACACATTGATCTTTTTTGGGCTTTTTACCGCCTTACGCCTCTTCACCTGGTGGAAAGATATTGAAAAAGGATGGGTACTTCCCGCACTCATTATTCCCGCCTTGATTGGCACCGGAATGCTTTGGTACACAGGTGAATTAGGAGCCAAACTGGTATATAAACATGGTGTGGCAGTAGCTGAAATTGACCGCCTTGGACAACAGATTGAAGAACTGGAGCAGCGCCTTGCCGAATTTCGTGAGGAATCCGGACCTGAAATACGGGATGATGGCTCATGGATCTGGCGTATCAATACCGGGGCAGACCAGGCACTGACAGAATCATTCAGCATCGAGGGAGCGGATAATATTCAAGCCTCCACCGAAAAGGAAGAGGGACGCACCCACTTAGAAATTTCGGATCCCGAAGAAATATTATTCATCACCACAGGTGGAGATTTGAGTGATATTGACGGCCGGGCCGAAGTAAATCTCCAAGATTTCAATGGTGAATTTATGCTGATTCATCACTATACCGATACTGAAAACTATCAATATATCCGAATAACTGGATCAGAGCTTCAGCAGGGTCAAATAGTGAATGGATCTGATAATGTCCTCGGATCAGGACAAATTGAAGAAAATAGATGGAGTACATTCAGAGTTACTGCATCTGGGCCACATTACTACGGATATCAAGATCAGCAAACCATTCTTCATACCCATGATGATGAATTGGAATCGGGACAGACCGGAATTGCAATAAGTGGCTCGGGTACTGTTAAAATCAGGCTTATAGAATTTAGAAGACCATAATTTATGTGAGAATTGTCCATTGCATTTATTAATAATCTTCAAATCTTCTTTTCTGAAGAATCGAATCAGAATTTATTTTTGTTAAAGTATTGAATGTCAATTGAATATAGATAATTGGCCGGAGAGCAGAATAGTGATTAAAATCACAATCATACCTAAAATTTAATTTCAAGAGGAGTGCCATGAAAAAAGCAGCTATTTTTACATTACTACTAAGCCTACCAATCATTCTTGTGCAGTGTAATCAATCGGAGAATGGGGAACGGCAACAACATATGATGAGCGATGGACAAATGTCCGAAATGATGCAAAATCCAGAGCAACGACAGGCATTGATGACTCAAATGGCTCAAAATCCGGAAATGCGCAGTGAGTTTATGAGTCAGATGAACTCATCCATGATGAATGAGGATCACGAAATGATGCTCGACCGGATGGAAACAATGATGAATAATCCGGAGCAGCGTGAGCAAATACGAGATCATATGCAGAGAATGATGGATGTGCTGGACAGCGATACATTCGACCGCGATCAAATGCGGGAGATGATGAACGATTCGCCTATGATGGGTATGCATATGAACTGTGTACAGATGATAACCGATGAATAAGTCAAACCCATAATCTTATAGTTATATTACGGTTAGTCTTTCAATCGATTAAAGAATTATTCGGAGACGTGATAGATGAGCTGACCAATTCCTGCAAATTCTCGGCTCAGATGGTGTTTGATAATGAAAGGGCTGACTTGCTGAGCAGAGAAGAACAGATCCGAAATCCGTACTTCCACGACATCATGCCGGGTTTTGGTGAAGTGAATAATAGGTTTATGAGGGAGATTGATGGGGTTTGGGTGGGAAGTAAAGATTCATAAATCCAGTCCAGTTAGGAACAACCATACCGCACATACGGTGTGGCGTGGTTTCAGAGGCACGAAGGTTTAAAAAAATGCTACCCCAATAGCACATGGTTTATTAAAGACTGTCCCGCTAGGGACAATATGCTTGTAAAAAAAGTGAGCCTCGACTACTCAGTTCGTCCCGTCAGGGACGTTATGTTGCTTTCTTTTGAGATCCCACGTTTCATCCATAACATGCCGCACCTACGGCGCGGTATAGTTTAGAAGGTACGGTGGTTTGACAAACATACTGCTCCGATGGAGCAAGTTGAGTGTTTCTCTATTCTTTAAAAATTATTTGTAAGGAACTGCTATTAAATCGCTCTTACTAATAAAGAGCTATGGCGAATACGTATACACAACTCTATATCCATTTTATTTTTGCAGTGCAAAACAGAACCAGCCTGATTCAACCTGATTGGGAAGAGGAACTACACAAATACATTACAGGCATTATCCAAAACAAAACTCATAAAATGATTGCCATCAACAGCATGCCTGATCATCTCCATTTGTTTATAGAATATCAGCCAAACGGAGCAATGTCAGAACTTATCAAAGTTGTAAAAGGTGAATCTTCAAAATGGATTAAAAATCGTGGATTTGTAAAGGGAAGGTTCAGATGGCAAGAGGGATATGGAGCTTTTTCTCACAGTCGGAGCCAAATTGACAGGGTCTACCATTACATTCAAAATCAAAAAGAGCATCATCGTGAGAAATCGTTCAGGGAAGAATACTTGACCCTTCTTAAAAAGTTTAAAATTTACTTTGATGAAAATATATTTTCAAGGCGGTTGAAAATCTGTCTAATCTCAAATAAATCAGGCGTTCCTGCTAATACAGTGATATTTAATATTTCGCGATTTTTAAAACTATATCTCCTTGGCTAGCGATTTTCCTTTCTTCTTAACCGTATTTTAGTCATAGTGTTACAACTTCCTTCTTTAATACTCACCAATTTTTGAAATTCAAACTAACTTCTCAAAGTTTTATTGAGCCTTTGCCAAATTGATCCTTTTAAAATTGTTCCATAAACATAAAAAAGTTTAGCTATTTTAGAGGCGTGTAAAAAAACGATCTCTACAATTATTACGGCTCTATTGAGGTATGATGTTCTCTATTCGTTCTCTCAGCTTTCTTTTATTGGCTCTGCTATTCGGTTTCATAACCGAACCTATTTTGGCTCAACTCCGGCAACCTGTCGACTTCGAAGGTTTCCGTTCTGCATTGGCTGATGCACAATCTGATGATGAAAAACTCGAATCTTATATCTCTTTCTCATTTACAGAATTTCGAAATATCCCGGACTCTCTTTTTAAAATCGCACAAGAGGTTGAAGCGCTTGAGCCGGAATCTCTCTCCAAAAAAGAAGCCTATCAGAATTTTATACTTGCTTTTGCCTGGCGACAAAGTAACCGCGACTCTTCACACTATTATGCCGAACGTGCATCCGGTCAGTTAAAAGAGTTGAATAACCACGTGAACTACTTACGGTCTCAAAATCTATTGGGGTCTGAGTATGCCCGCTATGGCAATACATTGGATGCAGAAGCTGTTTTTGTGCAGGCTTTAGAGTATCAATCTGAAAATGATGTTACTGAATACCCGGAGCACTTTTTCTACGGAAACCTGGGAAATATCTACTCCCGGGTTGGGGCCTATGATCTCGCTATAGAAATGTATAGCCGGATTCTTGAAAAAACTGATAGGACATCCGACCGATGTAATATCCAGGCAACACTCGCTTCAAATCTTGCTAAGATAGAAGACTATGAGGAAGCTATTAAAAGACTCACTCCCTGCATTGACGAGGAGACCCTTATTCCGCCAATAGCTTCGATTGTTCGTTCCAATATGAGCCGGATTCTAGTCGACTCCGGAGACATCGATTCAGGTTTGGAATATTTGGAACAGGCCGCAGCTATCAGCTACCAAAATCGGGTTCCAAATATGGAGCTGGCTCATCAAGTCAGATTGGGGAGGCTCTATATTGAACAAGATATGCTTGATGAAGCCGAGGAGATTGAGATTAGAATCCTTGATGATCGATTCAGATCCGGACCGCCAAATATTTTAATCGATAAGCATCTGTTTCTGGCAGAAATAAGCAGTTTAAGAGGTGACTATGATGATGTATTGGCACATTCAAATAGAGCTATCGCGCTTGCCCGGCAAATGAAAATGACTCACCTGTTAAAGGATGTTTACTCACTGCGATCAAGGGCTTA
>NZ_JAWLDW010000148.1:0-5790 GCF_041686455.1 Rhodohalobacter sp. | reverse complement strand
AAAGGCCATGTTTGCAAGTTCATCGGGTGAGGAGCCTATGGGTTTAATGACAGCACAGCTGAGCGAGCGATTCTCAATCTCGAGAAGATTCCTGATTCCATTTATGCCAAACGATGGCCCATCCAGCAACTGGCTTAAATATGAAGGATCAGCATCCATGATTCTGCACCACGGCTGAAGCGAAATATTCCCAAACAGTACATTCAGGAATTGGGTAGGATCAACATCTACCAGATTTGTGTCAAATAAAATCGATGCCTCCCAAGTCCTGCTATCAATCATATTTAATGATTGAACCTGGGCGATATTATTTACAGATGAATCCGGGACAACTTCGGGCGGCATTTCAACCGATTGCTCGATACTGATTTGCCGGGCTTTTGAGGCAGCACCCTTTTCACCTTTAGCCTCAATCTGATATTTAACCCAAAATGTATTCCGGATGCTCATCTATATACATTACCGAACAATAGTTTCAGTTCGTTTTGGCCCTGTAGATACAATCGTAAAGTCTACACCGATATACTCTTCAATAAACTTTATGTACGATTTAGCATTTTCAGGCAGGTCATCAAAAGACGAAATATTTCGGGTATCAGTCTGCCAACCCGGGAAAGACTTGTAAACCGGTTGTAAGCGTTGAACATCTTCACTATCTGATGGAAAGTGATGAATCGTTTCTCCATCAAGTTCGTAATGAGTACAAACTTTGATGGTTTCAAAGTCGTCCAGTACATCCATTTTTGTTAAAGCAAGCTCGTTCATTCCATTCAGGCGAACGGCATATTTTAGAGCAACTAAATCAAGCCAGCCACAACGTCTTGGTCGTCCGGTAGTTGCACCGAATTCCTGACCATTTTTCCGTAGTTTTTCTCCGTCTTTATCATCCAGCTCAGTTGGGAATGGGCCATTTCCTACACGGGTACAGTATGCTTTGGTAATGCCAAGAGAGTGAGTAATGGCTAAAGGAGGGATGCCGCTTCCGGTGCACGCTCCGCCTGCTGTTGGCGATGATGAGGTAACATAAGGGTATGTACCATGATCCACGTCCAGTAGGCTTCCCTGTGCTCCTTCAAGCAGTATTGGCTCATTTGCCTCAATCGCTTCATGGAGTATTTGAGTGGTATTACAAATATAATCCTTAATAGTAGCGGTAGCCGCTTTTAACTGTTCGATCATTTCATCTGCGTCCAGTTCAGGCTCGTTGTAAACATGCTTTAGAGCGTCATTAATGTCTGCAAGATTCCTTCGGATTTTATCTTCTAATTCCTCCTGATTTAAAAGATCGCCCATACGAATACCGATACGGGACACTTTACTGACGTAAGCAGGACCTATGCCTCGCCCTGTAGTTCCAATTGCATCACTGCCGCGGTTTTTCTCTTTTACCTGATCCAATACTTTATGATACGGCAGAATAACATGTGCAGAGTTGCTGATGAAGAGCCTCTCTTTCAAGTTGATATCGACGAGTTCTTCAACCTCTTTGATCTCTTCAACCAGGGCGGTAGGGTCTATCACAACACCATTTCCGATAATGCATTTAGAATCTCCGTTAAACATACCGGATGGAATGAGATGGAGAACAATCGTTTTGTCGTCAAACTTTAACGTATGTCCGGCATTGGCACCCCCCTGATATCGAACCACATAATCGGTTTCAGCGCTTAATAGATCTACAATTTTTCCTTTTCCTTCGTCGCCCCACTGGGCACCTATAATGATTCTTACAGCCATATATCCCAAAAAAAAGGAGGTGCTGTATACACCTCCTTATCAAGTTAGTTAAAGTGAATACGTTTAATTTTCCTCAAATGAAGCAACAGCTTCATCCACAGAGCGGAAATGCTTAAAAACAGTAATGAGCTTTGTCACCATCAGCAGGCTTTCGATTTTATCCGAAGCATTTGCTATACGGAGATCGCCGCCAGCTTTTCTCAAAGTGGTAAGTCCACCAATGAGCATACCCAAACCGGATGAGTTCATGAATTTTACTTTGCTCAGATTAACCACGACATTTTTTTTGCCCTGATCGATCAGTTCATGGAGTTTATCATTCAGGTTTACCGCATCCGGACCGCCCATTACATTCCCTTTCAATTCTATGATTACGCAATTATAGCGTTCAGAAACATTAAAGCTCATATTAATTACCTTTTATGTTGTTAGTTAACAATCTAAGATTTTGCTTTTGCTTCCATGGCTCGTTTCTGAAGCTCAACAACGAGCGAACTGGCAACAAATAGCGAACTGTAAGTCCCTAAAATTACGCCAAGTACAAGCGCAAATGCGAAACCTTTCAGTACTTCTCCGCCGAATATAAACAGCACAGTTACTACAAACAAGGTAGTAACCGATGTGATTACCGTACGGCTCAATGTGTCGTTCAGGCTTTTATTAATCATTTCCTTAAACGCCATTGTTTTATATATAATAGAATTTTCTCGGATACGATCAAACACAACTACGGTATCATTCAATGAATAACCAACAATGGTAAGGAAAGCAGCGATAATTGCCTGATCAATACTTACATCAAAGGTTGCAAATTGAGCCATGATTGTAAATACCCCCAGAACGATTAGTACGTCATGGGCCAGTGCGGCAATAGCGCCTGCCGAGAAATACCATCCTTTAAATCGGATAAAGATATAGATGAATACCACAGCCAGCGCAAAGATGATAGAGTAGAGTGCTCCTGTGCGTAAATCTTCAGCGAAACGTGGGCCTACAAGATCCGTTTTTTCAACGGTAACCGTTGCGTCGGGGTAGAGTTGACTGAATGTGCTCATGATTGTTTCACGTACTACGTCAATCTCTTCTTCTGCGTCCGTTCGGAGCAGGATTTCGCTGTCTGAACCGAAAAGCTTGATTTCCGGCGCTGTACCTGTGCCCAGTGGTTCAGTCAGTTCACTTCTCAGCTCAACTACATCAACCGGGCGATCGAATTCAAATACAAATTCCTTACCGCCGCGGAAGTCAATACCATAGTTCAGCCCAAGGCCGAAAATGGCTACTAGTGAAATCACGATCATCGCACCTGAAAAGAGGTACGCAATCTTCTGTGCTCGAATAAAATCGAAACTTGGTGTTTCAAACCATCTCATAATATGTTACCTATTTTTTTAAACTGTTTAAATTCGTGAGTGATTAACCGAAGTTGACGTTCGCTGATTTGTCGCGTGTCAGGTAATCCACAATCACGCGTGTAATTACAATCGCACTAAAGAGCGATGCAGCAATACCGGCCATAAGTGTTACAGCAAAACCTTTGATCGGTCCAACTCCAAAACTATAGAGAATAACGGCTACAAAGAATGTGGTTACGTTGGCATCAACAATCGCACTCATTGCGTTGGAGTATCCGTTATCGATTGCAGCACGTAAGGTTTTGCCTCCCCTCATTTCTTCACGAATCCTGTCAAATATCAGCACGTTTGCATCCACCGCCATACCGATTGTCAATACAATACCGGCTACACCTGGCAGTGTTAACGTTGCATTAAAAGCTGCTAAAATACCCAGGATGAAGATAATGTTGAGTACCAGTGCAATGTCGGCTATTCCGCCACCGGTTCGATAGTAAACGATCATAAAGAGAGCTACTACAAATAAACCGAAGAGTGTGGAGTAGAGTCCGGCTTGAATAGATTCTTCACCGAGTGAAGCTCCAACGGTTCGCTCTTCAACAATATCGAGCGGTGCAGGCAGGGCACCTGAGAGCAGGATATTCACCAAATCTTCCGCTTCCTGAACGTCGCCGATTCCGGTAATGGAGGAACGCCCGTTGTTAATTGCATTTTGAACGGTTGGATAAGAAACTACGTATCCATCCAGTGCAATGGCTACCGGCCGGCCAATATTGGCGCCGGTAATTCGTGCCCATCTTCGTGCGCCCTCAGAGTCCATAGTCATGGAAACTTCTGCAGCGTTGGTTGTTGGATCAAAAGCAGTACGAGCTTCGTCAATTACATCACCTGTAAGTTCAATCTGGCTTCGAACGGCAATCAGTTCAAAAAGTTCAAGGCCGCCATCTGTTGCGAAAGGCTGTGCTCCCCACATCAATGTTGTATTTCTTGGAATAAGGCGCTGAACATCTTCTTTTTGTAGAAGTGTATTTACCACAGATGTATCGGGACCGGCAGCATAACCGAAAACATATTGGTTACGACCATTTGGGTCGAAAACTTCAAGCAGGTTTTCTTCTCCAACTTCTTCTAACTCTTCTTCATTGTTCTGGAAGTAGTCTACAACTTGCTGCTTGGCCGCATTGATTTCATCCGGCTCGGCAACCATTCTGAATTCCAATCGGGCGGTACCACGGAGGAGGTCTCGTACACGCTCCTCATCATCCACCCCTGGAAGCTCCACAACTATACGATTGTTTCCCTGTTGGAGGATGCCCGGCTCAGTTACACCAAACCGATCAACACGAGACCGTATAATCTCCATCGCACGTGAAACAGCTTCATCGCGCTGTGTTCTTAAATAGGTTGTGATTTCATCGTTTGTTGAACGCCGTGTGATATCATCTGCATCCGATCGATAATACCGGCTCAACATTGCATCGGGATCACGGTCTTCAAACTCAGCGACAAACTCATCGATAAAGTCGGTACGCTGTTCTGCTGCGCGATCAGCTGCAATGTCAATGATTTCTCTTAAATTATCATCAGCAAAATCACCGGCCAGTTCGTATACCAGCTGCGATGTACCAATTTCAAGTGTTACATACATCCCACCCTGGAGATCCAGGCCGAGAGATAGTGAGTTTTCCTGATAGCTGTTCAGCTTTTCCAAATTTTCGGCCTGATACTGAATCCTCTCAGATTCTGTCATATCAGCCATATGGCGCTGTTCTAAATTCCATTGTAAGGTTGGAAAAAGGTAAAAGAGCGTCAGTCCGAGAAAGACGACGATTGAACCAATTTTAAAACCGTTGTTTTGACCTTTCATATATGAATATTTCAAGTTTTATGATTGATAATCGTTTGCCCCTAAGGCAAAAAATGTTTTTAAATAGATAGGTTGATATAAATTGCTGCAAATTTTAAAGTAGCTGTTACATTCTGCAGCCAAAAAATCTAGGGAGCGTTGATGCTGATTCCGCTAATCAGCGGCTGTAAGGAGAATTGGGGTAGGAAATCGAAATAGAAACCGAGTGACTCACCAATTTGGTATTGGTCTATACTGTCACTAAACGAGAAAAGTATTTTTGACAGGTCATTGGTGGAAATCCATTTTTGACCGGGTATGGAGGATTCCGGAAGCAGTGCATCCGTGCCGGTTTGCTGCTGTTGAAATAGATTCCATTGACCAACAAGCCATGAAGTAACCTGGTCGCTGTTCTGCTCCGGTAATGCACGGTTTAGCCGAAAATCTTCTTTATTGCTGGCAATCAGATGAGATGCCTGCTCAAGCAATACACGGAAATCTGAAACCTGTTCAGGCAGTTTAAGAATGGCACTGCGGAGTTCGTTTTCTGATTCCTCACCGGTTGAAGCAACATTTTGATTCAGCCATTGAGTAAACGCTGTTTTTTGAGCGTGACTCGTAAACGGCACAAATAGATGTGCCAATATTCCGGCCATCAAAAAAGAGACGATCGACGTGCGAACGATATGTGAAAATCGGTTTTTCATCAGACTGTCAAAAATAGTCAGATGACTGCCGGTTGACAAATTAATTTTTGCGGAAAAAAAGGTAGACCTTTACCTACAAACGGAAAATCACAAAATTTTTAACTGCCAACTGCCAACTGCCAACTGCCAACTGCCAACTGCCAACTGC
>NZ_JAWLDW010000032.1:0-25674 GCF_041686455.1 Rhodohalobacter sp. | reverse complement strand
GGCTAATTAAATTAATCTACAGAAAATCATCATTATCAAAATTACTTTAATGAACTACAAAGCTGCTTTTATTTTATTTATTGCCGCTATTGTGATGTTTGGGTGCTCAAGACAAGATTCAGAATTAAACGAGGCATACATTAGCGGAAAGGTAACCGTTAACGAAAATCTGGACAGCTCTGTAAACTACAGCGGAATTCAACTATTGGTCTCTTTTCAAACAAGTGATGGTGAAGCACGCGACACTCTGTTCCATGCAGTAACAGATGCGGAAGGTAACTTTACAGGAACTGCTCGGTTCGAAAATCGGGATCTCTATCCGGTTATTGTTTCAAGAAATCAAAACACTTTTGGAATCTTAAACGTAGTTTTCGCTGACGGTGACTCAATCTCAATTAATGCTGAACTTCCGAATGTAGATCAAACTGCTGAAATCTCTTCAAAAGAGAATGATGTGTTTCAGATCTATGAAAGAGTAGAAAGAAATTTCAATCGTGTAGCACAGTATATCAATGCCGGAGCAATTTCTGAAGATAGTGTTCTGGTTGAACTGCGAAATTGGAGTGATCTTTACTGGGACGTTTATAATGAACATGAAAATACATTTGCAGCAGAATTAGCCGGTAACATGTCGATTACTCTTTTGAGTGGATGGAATGATTCATTGATGGTTGAAAGGGCAGAATCATTGATTGGTACTCAAAGTAGACTGCGATCTAACGGGCGCTCTGTACTTGTTGATTATTACGCCGAAACCGAAGGCTTGGACAGGGCCGTTTCATTTCTGAATAGAATTGAAAATCTGTCAACCGAAAGGAACGACATTATGACTACTCAAATGGACAAAATTGAATTGCTCTACGACAGCTCCAGAACTACTGAAGCTTCCGAACAACTGAATCAGTTTCAGGAGAAGTTTCAAGATGTGCCGATGGCCCTGGAGTGGGCAGAAAATATCAGTTATGACATAGAATTTTTAGCGCCCGGTTCTCCTTTCCCAGACTTTTCATTTGTAACAATTACGGGTGACTCCGTGTCAACAAATAGTTTAGAGGGCGTTCCATACATCATTGAAATAACAAGATTTGACAATCCGCTTTATCAACGTCAATATGATCGTACGGTTGCTATCTATCAAATTTATAACAATTTTGGTTTAGATATCATCACGGTCCCGGTAGCTACAAACCCTGTCATGGTTGAAGCGTTTTTTGAAGAACGGGACATGCTTTGGAAATTGGTTAAGCCAGACTCATTTAATGCTGAGGAACTGATCGAGAGATTTAACATCACAAGGGTTCCAACCCGATTTTTGGTAAATTCAGATGGACAAATTATTCGACGGTATATTGGCGAAGAGTATCAAGAAGTAGTGCGAGGACTTCAGAATATTACATCAAGCAACTAATTTACGATTATGAGAAAATTACTTATTGCAGGTAACTGGAAAATGAATGCAGGACCAACCGAGGCTAAAGTTTTAGCCGACGAAATGGCTGAAATGTGGAAGAGCAAAGATTTTAACAATGAGGCTTTGATTTGCCCTCCTTATGTTTCCTTGCCTTTTGTCGTCAAAAGTTTTAGAGATTCATTTTTTAAAACCGGTGCACAAAACGTGTATACAGAAGATAATGGTGCTTTTACAGGTGAAATAAGCACATCTATGCTGAAAGAACTGACTTGCGATTACGTCATTATAGGTCATTCAGAACGACGTGAATATTTTCAGGAGTCGGATGAGTTTATTGCAAGTAAGGTCGTTAAATCGCTGAACGAATCTATCCGTCCCATTTTGTGCGTAGGTGAGAAGCTTGAAGAGCGTAAAGCCAATGACCAAAAAACGGTAGTAGGTACACAACTTAAAGCAGTATTAAGTCAAGTCGATGAAAAACATGCGGAAGATTTTGTTGTTGCTTACGAACCGGTATGGGCAATAGGAACAGGGGAGACCGCATCGCCGGAACAAGCACAGGAGATGCATGCATTTATCCGGTCCCTCATAGCTGAAAACTGGAGCCCTGATGCCGCTGATAAAGTTCGAATTCTTTACGGAGGCAGCATGAAACCGGCTAACGCCGAAGAACTACTCTCCCAAAAGGATGTTGATGGTGGTTTGATTGGAGGGGCAAGTTTGAAAGCAGGCAGTTTTAGTGAAATCATGGCGATTGCCGAGCAAACAACTAAGTAATGGATACCAACTATAACGTTCTTCTTATCGGCAGTGGCGGACGTGAACACGCCATTGCATGGAAACTGAGTAAATCTCCAAATCTTGGCACGCTTTATATAGCTCCGGGTAACCCCGGAACAGCCGAGTTAGGCCTGAATATCAAATTGATGACAGACCATTTTGCTACTGTTGCTGATTTTTGCAAAGATCACTCCATTGATTTAGTTGTAGTAGGACCCGAAGCACCTTTGGTAAATGGAATCGTCGATTATCTTGAAAAACAAGGGTTTGCGGTATTTGGGCCAAAAAAATCAGCTGCAATGCTCGAGGGAAGCAAACAGTTTGCCAAGGAATTTATGGTTAAATATAAAGTTCCTACTGCCGATTATGCTGTTTTCTCTTCAGATGAATTTGATGACGCTTTAAAGTTTGTTCAATCTAAAGATAGCTACCCGATTGTTTTAAAAGCAGATGGGCTTGCAGCCGGAAAAGGGGTATTTATCTGTGATTCGGAAGAAGAGGTTGAAAAGCGATTGGATACACTTAAAAACGACGAAAAGTTGCAGGAAGCAGCCAATAAACTCGTTGTAGAAGAATTTATGGAAGGTGAAGAAGCTTCCGTATTTGTTATTGCTGACGGACACACATCACACATTCTTCATAATGCTCAAGATCATAAACGAATCGGTGAAGGAGATACAGGATTGAATACAGGTGGAATGGGTGCATATTCTCCTGCACCTGTTTTAACCGATGAAATGCTTGATCTTGTAAAACATGAAATAATCGAGCGTACCATTACAGGTATGCAGCTGGAGGAGGCCGCATATCATGGAATTCTTTATGTAGGTCTGATGATTACCAAAGACGGCCCTAAAGTTGTAGAGTATAACTGTCGTTTTGGAGATCCGGAGTGTCAGGCTATCCTTCCATCGCTTGAAAACGATCTGTTGACACTGATGATCGCTACTACAGAACAACGGCTTGATGAAATTTCCATACAGCTGGATAAAGACTATCGTTGCTGTATTGTTCTAGCAAGTGACGGTTATCCGGGATCATATCCGAAAGGTAAGGTAATTACGGGAATAAACTCTTTGGATGATGATTCTATTGTTTTTCAAGCCGGTACAAAAAATGATGGAGATGATCTGGTCACCTCGGGCGGACGTGTATTGAGTGTAGTGGGAAAAGGAAATACTCTAAAAAAAGCAATCGATCACGCGTATAAAAATGTTCGGAATATTGATTTCGAAGGTTGCTATTATCGTAATGATATCGGCCACAAAGGTCTGAAACGAACGTCCTGATTAATTTCTCAGTCCTGGAACTACTAAGTTTTGATGATACAAATCATTACCCTATTGTCGTATAATTTATTTATCCTGATCAGGCATTATTTCTGTTAGAAGACTATTATACAACCCTGAAATCTCATTCAAACTATCTGATGAGTCAAGCTCTTCGACAACTCATTTTTGACTCTTCGATTCCGTTTGCTGAAAGAGCAGTTAGGGTATTTAATTTTCAGAAATCCTTCAATTCAGTCTATTCAACATTCGCGGAAGTTTTAGGTATCGCAGGAAATATTACTTCTGATTTTCCAATCCATTATATTCCATTAATACCAATTCGCGTATTCAAGGAAGCCGAAATAAAAAGCTTTGACGTTACTGCAGATCTTATTTTTAAAAGCAGCGGAACCGGAAACATGTCTCAAAGTCGGCATTTTGTAAAAGAGAGTTCTGTATATATAAAATCAATAGAGAAAGAGTTCTATCGTTACTTTCCAAAAGAGAACACGTCTATACTTTGCTATACACCCGGATATGCAGAAAATCCTCACTCATCGCTCATTTGGATGTTAAACCATCTTGTAAATCAGGATCCCTCCGGGTTGAGTCGATTTATTCCACTTCAACAGCCATTAAAAAAAGAATCAATAAAAGATCTTTTAGATTCTAAACGAAACATAGTCCTTTTTGGAGCAGCTTTTGGTCTTTTAGATTTAATTGAGAAAGAATCCGATCCTCTGCCAGCATCTGCTCAAATCGTTGAAACAGGAGGGATGAAGACCCATCGCAGGGAGATCTCAAAAACAGAATTGCGAAATATACTTTCTGATGGATTTCAAATTCTCCAACATCAAATTCATTCAGAATATGGTATGTGTGAACTGTTAAGCCAATGTTATGCCATAGGTGGGGAATGGTTTGAGCCTCCAAACTGGGTTAATATCTCTGTGCGCAAAGCAGAAGACCCAACTAAAATATGTAAACCTCATGAGCCTGGTAAGCTGGGAATCATAGATCTGGCAAATCTATATTCATGTCCGTTCATATTAACAGACGACATTGGAATAATGGATGACTCCGGACGTTTTAAAGTTTTGGGACGATGGAAAAAAGCTGAAATGAGAGGATGTAACTTTCTAATTGATAGAGACTAAATGCTGTTTGAGACACAGGAACATATAAAAAATATTTCTGGTGCCATCGAGGCCTGGCTGCAGCCGGATAATCTCTCTCTGAAAAAAGCTATCGACCAAACAGTAGAAGAAAAGCTTTTTGGGTTGGAAGATATAAAGTATCAGATACGTCATCTGAAACATTCACTTAGTGAAGAAAACCTGATGAAGTGGGCAGAAATGACGAATCTGGGCATAACCAGATTAAAGGATATAAACGTAATGTGTCTGCACGCCGGAAATTTACCTTTAGTTGGCCTGCAGGATTTATTGGCAGTTGTTCTTACGGGTGCAAATTATATGGGAAAATTGTCCAGGAAAGATCCCTATCTGCTTCCAACTTTGATTGAAAAGCTGGATGATCACAATATAAGCGGCGACAGGCATTATTCAACAGATCTAACTTATTTTTCAAATAAAAAAGCGGACGCAGTTCTCTTCGCCGGTTCTGAAGGTTCAGTAGAATCTGTAATTTCAAATCTCAATAATTTAAACATTGCAGACTTTGAAACTCCCAGGTTGATGAGAACTGCCTATTTTTCCATTGCTTTTTTACATGATCACAAAAAAGAAACGATGGAGGATCTGACTGAAGCAGTCTTCAGATATGCCGGTACGGGATGTAGATCAGTTGCTATCGTCGTTGCACCATTTAAATTGAAAAGTCAAAAATGTCATTTTACAGATTACGTTGAAGCATTCTGGCTGAAAAATCCTCAGCACGAAAAACCGGATCAATCACTTTTTTATCGTTTTGCAACCAACAAAGCATTGGAGATTGACCAAGCTTGGTTAAATAACTTTCTGATTGAAGAGAGACTCTCAAAACCGACCGATAAATTTGTTCTGCAGTGGGTTCAGGGAGATGAGGATACTTTAAATGATATCGTTTTTGAGTTTAGGAGCGGACTCCAAACTGTCTACGCTACATCAGAATCTCAAATGGAAGAGTTGAAAAAAGAGTTGGAGACAGAAACAGATCTACTATCTAAAGCACAAACCCCTGATATATGGTGGAAACCTGATGGTGTAGATACTATAACATGGCTTCAGAAAGAACTGAGTTAATGGAATTTGAATCTATTATTTAGATCTGTTTTTCATACCTTTATTACTCATTCAATCGATTTTATAACTCAAAATCAGAGTTAACTTTTGGCGAAAAAAAGCAGTATAGATCTATTTAAAGAGGCCTTTCGCGAAATAAAAGGCCAAAATGATATTAAGCCCGTCTACTATCTTCATGGTGAGGAAGATTTCTTCAAAGACATGCTCCAAGAAGAGATTGCTAAATTTGTCCCCGACGAGCAAAAGGATTTTAACTTTGATTTAATTTACGGGTCGGAATCAGATCCATCGAAAGTGCTCAGTATTGCCCGCAGCTATCCTATGATGGCCGAACGCAGAGTAGTTATAGTTAGGGACTTTATAAAGCTGGGTGAAAAAGCCGAAGAAGGATCACTGAATGACTTCATCTCTTACATTAAACAGCCAAATCCAACCTGTGTCTTATGCCTGATAGACTCAAAATTTCCTGATAAACGAACAGGCCTCGGCAAGGAACTTAATAACAACGATAAAGTATCAGAGTATAAGTTTGAAGAAGTACCGGACTACCAGTTACCCGATTGGATTTCCGATTGGACGAAAAATATTCACAAGAGAGCAATTAATCCTGCAGCTGCTCAGCTGTTGGCACAAATGGTCGGCCCGGATTTAAAACTACTGTCCACTGAACTGGAAAAAGTGTGTACTTTTGTGGACACAGGAGAGCGCGTTGAAATTGATCATATAAAAAAAATTTCCGGCTCATATCGCGATTATAACGTCATAGAGCTTAAAAAAGCGGTAGTAAACAGAAATTTACATCAAGCTCTCGGCATATCGGAACAGATGTTGCAACATAATAATCACAGCGTTGGTGAAGTAATTAAAACGTTGGGGTTCTTTTACATTGTGTTTTGCAATATCTGGCGAATATGCAGGCTAACTGAAAAAGGTCTTACTAAAGATCAGGTTCAGGCCGAATTGGGAATTAGAAGTAACTATATTTTTAATGCCCAGTGGCGGGAAGCCTCAAATTTCAGACTGGCAGAAATGCCACGGATATTTGAAGCCTTGCTCGATGCAGATCGGGCTGCAAAAGGCTTCGGCACATTAGATACCTCATCAATATTTCTCCTTCTGCTTAAGCGCATCATCGGCTAAATGTATTTGCCCGGTGTTGCGGTAAACAAGCAACTAAAAAGGGCAATACTATGAAAGCTTCTAAAGTATCCGATTTAAGACAAATGTCAGACGAAGATGTAATGGAACAACTGCAGTCAGGCGTAGTTGAGGCGTTCGACATCATCGTTCAAAGATATAAGGACAGACTTCATAACTTTTTGTATCGCTACACACACAATCATGAAGACTGCGAAGATTTAGTGCAGGAGACCTTTTTGCGAGTTTACCGCAGCCGTATGTCATATGAGAGAATTGCTAAACTCTCAACCTGGATGTACACTATTGCTTTAAACCTTGCAAAAAGCATGTATAAGAAGAAACAGCGAATGAGTCTGGTATCCATCCACGCTGATGAATCAGATCCTGATGATTTTGAAATGCAGATTACAGACACGGTCATTCTCCAGGACGATGAACTTCACCTTAAATTAAGTGTTCAGGAGCTTGAAAGAGCTCTTCAGGAATTGAATGAAGACTTTCGGGAAGCTGTGATCCTAAGAGATATTCAACAGTTGACGTACGAAGAAATAGCGGAAATTACGGACACAGCAATGGGTACTGTAAAATCCAGAATTAATCGCGGACGCCAACAACTACAGGAAATCATTGGCAGTTACGTGAAGTCGGAAACAATTTAAGCTAACAGGAGTATGAATTTCTGAACGCCAAATAGAAATTCATACTCCTTATGCTTACTAAGCCTGAAAAAAGCACACTACTTACCGAGTTTATACTAGATTACAGTGAAAACAAACTGACGGATTCAGAATTATCTGCGTTTAAAGAGTTGATGAACAGCTCGAAAGTGGTTTGTAAAGCAGCTGTAAACGGTAAAAATATACGAAGAGCTATGTCATCGTTGCCGAAACGTAAAGCCGGCAAACGATTTGATCAAAAAATGGCTGCGAAATTTGCAATGGAACTTGAAAGAGAGACTGCAGAAAATAATGCCAACAAAGTAGCGGATAGAAGTATTTTTGCTATCTAGCTAGTCTAAGAAACCTGATATCTTTTTTTTGAGCTCCAACATCTCTTCATGACCGGGATCTGTATTTAATCCTTTTTGTATATACTCCAGTGCTTCTGCATTTGCTTTAGCCTGATGTAATATCCACGCTATATTGTGATACGCATCAGTAAACGTCTCATCTCTTTTTATAGCTTCCTCATAACACTTAGCAGCTTCAATATGCTGGTTTTGTCTTAGAAAAAAATTACCCAGGTTAAAATGCGATAGCGCATCTTCTCCATTAATTCGGGTCAGATAATGAAACAGTTCATGAGCCTTATCAGACTGGCCAACAGCTTCGTAGCAGTCCGCCAGGTTATTTAGGGAAGGGATATGGTTAGGATTTTGGTCCAATGCTCTGAGATAAGTATCAATAGCAAAGTCATGTTGATCATTTTCGTTGAAAGCGTTACCCAAATTGAAAAGAAAAGCAACGTTATTCGGAGCCAGATCAACAGCTTTTTGCAGATACTTTACGGATTCTGAAAATTCCCCAAGAAGATAGTGACCAACACCCAAATCATGAATCAAATTAGCACTTTTTGGTTTTTTCTTTAATTCTTGTTGAATAATTGAAATCTGTTCTCTGATCTCAGCTTCGTTTTTCAAAATTGATATCCTATTTGAAGTTCTGCCTGAAATGAATTCTCTGTTCCTGTAGATAATATTACTTTAATTGGCCCAACAATGGTCAAGCCTCCTAAAGATAATGAAGCTCCGTAAGTAATATCATTTTCATTAAGGTTTAAATTCCATTGATCTAAAAATCGTCCTGCATATAAGTCAATATTGATAAATCTATGGTAAAATGGTTCTGCCTGGATACCCAAGGATGCCATTTGAATGTGCGGGGTGGAAATTTCATATCTGTCAATGCCTCCAAATCGAAGGTAGCCAATATCTTGATAGTAGCTATTGGGAGTGTACCAATACCCCCATGGTAATTCATTACCATAAGAATAGCCTGCCAATAGAGAATTCGTTAGTGAAAATTTACTCGTTAGCTCATAGAATCCGTTCCAATAAAACTTGGCCGAAGAAAATTGAATTGGGCTAAGGACTAAGGGATCACTGTAAAAAAAATGAGCCAATACCTTATGTCCGCTTGATGGATACGACTTTCTATTCAGAAAATCATATCTGTATTTGGCAAAGAAAGCGTGATATCCCTCATTTACCGGTTCTACTTGTTGGGGATTAATTTCATTTCTGTGGTAATTAAAATCTTTTCTTATGCCCAGTGCAAATAGATGCTGAGTACTAAAATAGTTGCCAACAGAGACTTCACCCCGAATCACATGATTTTCAAACCTGGATACTCTTTCTTCATTCACAAACCAATCCACATTCTCTGTTTGATACTGAAATGAAGTTAGTGCAGCAAACCTGGAACCCAGAGCACCATAATAGATGTAATCAGCACCGAACATCAGTTGATCACCCAATCGAGATTCCACCTTGTTGATGGATCCTTCATGAAACAGGTTTTGAAACGAGGCTTCAAACAGGATAGAAGCCTGGGTTTGTGATTCATACCTCAAACCAATTTTAAAATCATTACTCTGGCTCTCCTTAATGTTGATGTGCAAATTATAATAATAGAGTGTATCCGGTTTGATACGATAAGTAACTTGTTCGATATATTGAGAGCTATATAGTCGGCTGATTTTTTCATCAATCATTTCAGGTCCCAATTTTGCGCCAGTTTCAAACTGTAATTTTCTTTTTATGAAATCATCATCAAACAGGTTGTTCCCTTCTATAATTACATCCTGAATAGGGAGTGGAGAAGGAGCGTCCATTGGTTTTCTTGGTTTATACTGCCTGCTTTGTCTTTCGGCAATATTTTTAAATTCTTCTGAATATTTTTCACCTGCTTCCAAACCAATTTCCAGAAATTCTTCCATTAAATCGAAAGACGCGATAGAATATTTATCAATTTCAGGCATCGTGATTACTAAATCAGCTCCTTTTTTTTCTTGCTCCACCCGTTCATTTATTCTGTATTGAACAGACTGATTCATAATCTCTGTCAATGTATTTAAACTGTCACTTGGAGCGAGAGGAGTGGTAACATCAACAGCAATGATAAAGTCTGCCCCCATTTTTTTTGCATCCTGAACAGGCAGATTACGAGCAAGTCCCCCATCTACATAGTATTTTCCGTCGATTTCATGTGGTGCTATAGCCGATGGAATAGAAATACTTGCGCGAATGGCGTCAGGCAAATACCCGGAGCGAAAAACAACAGCTTCACCGGTTTCAATATCCGTTGCAATTGTGGCATAAGGAATGGGGAAGTTATCAAAATCTTCGGTTCCGTGTGCTGACCAAACCAACCGGGAGAGATACGAATAAATATTTTGACCGGTAATAATACCCTGAGGTAAAGACAAGCCACTCTCGCTTATCGGAACGGTTAAGATGGTTCGTTCATCGAATCCTTTTTCATAATTGGATGTATATCTGCGATTTGGAGTCTCTGTAAAAAGCTCCATAAAATTGCTTGTCCGGCTTAATTCAATAAGTTGATCGGCAGAATATCCGATTGCATAAAGTCCGCCAATCAAACTGCCCATACTAGTTCCGGTGATGTAATCTATTTGAACACCGGCCTCTTCAAGTGCCTTTAGGATCCCGATATGGGCAACACCTCTCGCGCCACCTCCACTTAATACTACACCCACTTTTAGAGAATCGGACTGCAGGGTTTCTAAAGATGAATTCTGACTCTCTGATTGGGCCTGATAGGGGAGTACGAAATAAAGTAGCAAGGCGAGTAAACAAATTATTTTCTGTTGCATAACTATTAAACCTGAAAATGATCTCTTGTTTTCATTCAGGTACTACGAATAAAATTCTTTTATGTTTTGAAAGCTTGTATGATAGCTCGTTCCAGGTTTTCCGGGGTGATAGGTTTAGATATAAATGCTTCATGTTTTGTTTCTAAAGCTCGATTCTTAGTAAGGTCATCGGTATTACCGGTTATATAGATAACCTTTACATCCGATTTCTTTCGAATCTCTTTCATGGCATCAATTCCATCAAGTTCGTCTCCAAGTTTGATGTCCATAATAATCAGATCAACTCCCCTTAGCTTCAGAGCTGAATCAACAGCAGCAGCGCCCTCAGACACCGTTGCAAGTACCGTATGTCCAAGCTTATTGATAAATCGCTCCATTATAACCTGCTGTACACCATCATCTTCGACCAGAAGAATTTTTTTGTTATCCTTTTCCAAAGCTATAAATAATTTAAGTTCTAGTTATCAGGAGCAATTTAAAAAAATCTTACTCTAGTTTAAGGGATAAATATATCTGAATTTTATCTATTCTAAACACTTAAAATGTAAAACCTTCTGAAGATAAAATTGTTTTTACTTTTTCTGTGTGTGATCCCTGTATTACAATTGTTTTACCATCTACGTGACCACCTGCACCACAGCTACTCTTTAACTTTTTAGCCAACTTTTCAATATGCTGTGGATTATGTTTAACTCCTGAGATTACTGTAATTGGGTTACCGGTTTTTGGATTTCTTTCTTCTTTTATATCAATTTTCACTTTGAGACCTCAATTTGTCTATTCTGAGTATATGTAACTGCGAATGCTCCCAGCCAAGCGGCAGGGACGTAAATGATTAAGGAAAGTAACCAAAACCAAAGCGGGTAATCAACCGATAAAAGATTGTAGAGATCCAGCCCCATAAGTACAAAGCCAACCCAGCCGGCTGATTGAACGGTTACAGTAGGGTGTGTAAGTCTGGCAACAGCACCTCCAAAAAAACTACCTGTAAGATTACTGAACAATATTCCCATTAAAAAAACAGGATTATTCATAATAAAATCAGCATAAACTGATGCATTAAACTCCGTAATTGAATCTTCAACAGGATACAATGTAATGTTAATAAACTGCATGATATGTATGATTAAGATAGATGAGATAATCCCTAAACCAATTGCAGCAATTTTCCAGATCTGTTTTTTTATCGGAATGTTTAAATCCAAAACGTGTTTATGGTTAAAGAACAGTAAAGAACTGTTTAAGTGAAAAAAATAATTAGTTACCTTTAAGGAAGATAAGGAATTATAAAATTTAAGGAGATAGATTTGCAGACAGTCAAAATGGATATTTTGGGTCTTTCCACCAGTCCAAGCAGTGGTGGTGCCTACGCTTTGATTTTATCAGAAACTGAAGGCAACAGAAGGCTGCCAATTATCATTGGTACTTTTGAAGCACAAGCTATAGCATTGGAGTTGGAGAGTATCAAACCACCCAGGCCCATGACCCACGACCTGCTTAAGAGTATCGTTGAGAACTTCAACTCTAAAGTGGAAAAAGTAGTAATTAACGAACTAAATGAAGGTACCTTTTTTGCTCAAATCCACTGTATAGGTACTGAAAACGATGATTTTCATATCGATGCACGTCCAAGCGATGCAATTGCTCTAGCAATCCGTTTTGGTGCTACTATATTTGTGAATACTACCGTTTTGGATGAAGCCGGTATTGAAACAGATACAACCTCTGTCGAATCAACATCTAAAGGGAAGGGAAAAAGTAAAAAGGGAGAGCCGGAACCCGGAAGAACAGAAATGACAAAAATGGAGGAATTGGAAAATGAACTTCAAACAGCTATAGAAACAGAAAACTATGAGAAAGCTGCCAAAATCAGAGACAAAATTCAAAAACTAAAAGGGTGAAGTGAAAATAAAATCCCAATCTTTTTCTGATCTGCCATTTTCAAAACTTTTTAAGGATTATATAAATCAGAAAAGTGAGTTAACTGATTTTTTTGAAATCTCACCGTTCAAAGTTGAACATCTCAAACTTGAAGCTGAAAATATCTCTTTCCCGTCTGATCGAATAAAAGTGTCTGATGCTCTCAAAGAGTTTAATACACAGTTTGAACCGTCAGAAGCCACGCTTTTAAATATTGAAAAGTTACGTGACCCGTCAACCTTGGCCGTAGTTACAGGTCAGCAGATGGTTTTATATGGAGGTCCGGTTTACACCGTTCTAAAAACTCTGACTACAATTCAGCTCGCAAAAAAATATGAAAAGAAGTTAGGTAGACCTGTAGTACCCGTATTTTGGCTGGCGGACGAAGATCATGATGTAGAAGAGATATCGCAATTTAATCTGATAAAGAGAGAAGAGATAATTGGATGCAGTGTTTCATTCGATGAGCCGGGGAAAAGAGTAGGTGAGTATTCTCTAAAAGAAGTACATCAGCAACTAAGATCTTGTGTAAAAAAAGGCCTGATTGATACAGATTTCAGTAAAGAATTATGGGAAATTCTTGATAGCAGCTACAACGAAAAACACTCTGTTGTAAAGGCTTTTGGCCTCTTGATGCGAAAACTATTTGGAAAACATGGGCTGATACTTGCAGGAAGCAATGACGAAACATTAAAATCACTTTCTAAAAGCGTTCTTACAAAAAGTGTTTCCAAAGCAGATGACATAGCAGATCGTTTGAAAGAGAATACCAATAATTTGGAAAATCTCGGTTATGATGGACAAGTACATCTCAACAGCAGTAATCTCTTTTATATCTCAGATAGTGGCCAACGATTGAAAGTACAATATGATGGTGAAATATGGTTTATCGATAACAGTGACACTCGCTGGAGCTCGAATGAACTAATCCAAGACATAAATGAGAATCCAAATCGTTTTTCACCAAATGTATTTTTAAGACCCATTCTGCAGGACAGAATACTGCCAACTTTAAGTTATGTAGCCGGCCCGGGAGAAATTGCTTATTACGCTCAAATGAGTGGCGTTTATGATTATTTTGAACAGTCTATGCCCCAAATTGTACCAAGATTCAGTGGTACACTTATTGAAAGCAGCGTAGAAAGAATCATAGAAAAGCTTCCATTTGGTCTGCATGACTACAATAAGCGCATTGAAGATTTAGAGTCAGAGTACATTGAACAAACCGACCAGCCTGATCTTGAAAAAATTTTTGGGGACTGGAAACAACGCATCGAAAGTATTACTGAAGAAAAGAAGAGCGTTATCGAAGAAATTGACCCCACTTTAAAAAATACAGCCGGAAAGGCAGGTTCAACCTATTTTTCAGAACTCGATAAATTAAAGGGAAAACTTTATAAGTCTATAAAGCAGAAGGAGAAGACTCAATTGGAAAGAATTTTAAAAATACAATCCAATTTATTTCCCAACGGTAACCTTCAGGAAAGGGAAATTGCATTTATCTACTATTTAAATAAGTATGGAACAGAAATTTTCGATGATATACTGAATTCACTTGAAAATCAGGAACCGGATACACACAAGCTTATTTATTTATGATTTCAGGTGAAATAAGAGAGCAAAAGAAAAGTTTAAGGAAATTTTATCAGCAGCGGAGAATGCAAATACCCAAACCCCAGCTTGTCTCATTAAACACGGCAATATTCGATAAAGCAGTATCCCTTAAAGAATTTAAAGAAGCTGACGCAATTCACATTTACGCTTCAATGAGTGAGCGTAATGAAGTGGATACATTCTCTATCATGGAATATGCATTAAGAAACAAGAAAAGGGTGATTGTTCCGATAATGATGGAGGCCGGTAAATTGAAACATTGCGAAATTGATTCAACCAGTTCACTCAAAAAGAACAGCTGGGGAGTTCCTGAACCTGTTGATCAAAAACTACTTGACCAAATAAATCCTGATGTCATCTTCGTACCAATGTTAGCCGGAGATCTTCAAAAGAATCGGCTTGGATACGGCAAAGGATACTATGATCGTTTTTTGGCATCAACTAATTCTGTTAAAGCAGGACTCCTATTTGAAAAGCAGCTATCTGACGAACCTATTCCGGTTGATTCTTATGATGTGCCGCTAGATATGTTGATAACCGAGAAAAGAATTTTGAAGTAGAGTAGTAGTTGGTTGTAGATAAATAAAAATGAAACAAGTAGAATGGGTAATCGTAGTGTTGAAAAAACAGATATTCTAAATACTGACTTATGAGTACAAAAACTTCACCTATTGACTCTTCAATTGCTGTTTCAGACCGTGAATTGCAAAGCACGCTACAAGAGTTTCTGGAAGAGAATGAAAAGAAGCCGACTCCTAGCATATGGAATGTACGAACCATAACCGGCTTAGCTATGGTTTTTACTGCATTTGCATACATTGGCCACAGCGTTGCTACAGAAATAATAGGACTTGACTCTTTACCTTTCATCGGAGGTCTTATTCAGTTCATGCCGTACATTGGAGGTGCACTATTGGCGGTTACGCTTTTAGCAATGTTTAAGAAGTCAGGCGATAAAAAGAAAAAGGCTGAGGCTATAGAAGAGGAGCAGGTAAAAGAGACGTACGACAAACTGGATCAATTTTTATACAGCCAAAAGGAGAGAGCATACAAAAAAGGCAAGAACAAATCCTCTCAAAGTGAAATTTTCGCATACAGCAGTTCAAATAAATTGATGAAGTCTCGAACAGATTCTAAAATTTCAGGTGTATGCGGTGGATTGGCAAAATATCTTGGAATGAACTCAACTATTGTTCGAGTTCTGTTTCTTGTTGCATTATTTATGAGTTCAGGAACAGCAATTCTTGCGTATATTGCGATGGCTATTGTAATGCCTAAAGAACCCATCAGCCTGATGGATGATTTTAATTAAAACCTGATTACTTAATCGTGCTCATATCATTTGAAGGAATTGACGGATGTGGAAAGTCAACTCAAATCAAACTCCTAAAAGACTATTTCAATAAGAGTGGTGTGAAAACTTTTGTATTCAGAGAGCCGGGAGGAACAGAAATCTCGGAAAAAATCAGAAATTTGCTACTACATGAAACTGAGGATATGGATCCCACTACAGAACTACTTTTGTTTTCTGCCGCAAGATCACAACTGGTAGCAGAAGAGATTAAACCCAGATTAAAAAAAGGAGAGATTGTAATTCTGGATCGTTTTTTTGACTCCACAACGGCCTATCAGGGGTACGGACGCAAATCAGCCAAGCTTTCCCACATCGAGACTTTAAATAAGCTGGCTACTCACCATACTGAACCTGACATTACCTTCTATTTACGTATTGATCCTAAAGAGGCGGCAAAACGGACACAAACCGGAACTAAAGACAGAATGGAAAAATCAGGTGAGGATTTCTTCAGGGAAGTTTGCAAAGGCTATGATCAGCTTTCCCGGTTAAAAAGATTTGCGGTTATTGACGCAAGTGAATCGCAGGAAGAGATCCATCAAAAGATTATTTCGAGACTCGATCAAGTCTTGAATTAAATTTTAAGCTTGGGTTTAAGCCAATAGAAAAGAGAGGGGAGTACAAATAGATCTGCAAGTAAAGCTCCAAAGATTGTTGTACAGACCAGAATACCCATCATAGCAGTTGATGTAAAGGCACTTGTTATGAGCGTCCCAAATCCTGCAATCAATATTAAACTGGTTACGATAATGGCCCTTCCGGTCCGGACAGTAGTTGCCGTTAGAGATGGAAGCATGGCCTTACTTTTCAGGTACTCGATCCGGAATCTGGCCAGGTAGTGAATGGAGTCATCTACAGCAATACCCAAAGCAATAGTAAATATTACTGCTGTTGAAGGTTTAATATCCACACCCGCAAAACCCATTACGCCCCCCACAATTATTAAAGGAATAAGATTTGGCACCAACGCGATCAAAGCCATCTTAAAACTTTTAAATAACATAGCCATAATGAATGTAATGGCAAAAATAGCAAGCATAATACTCCAAGCCAATGAATAAACAATCTTATCGGTAAGATCAGCACTAAGTATTGTAGTACCTGTTACGGTAACCTCTTCATCTGGAAAGAGTTTCTCCATTTCACTCCTGAATTCATCCCGAATTTCATTTATACGTTTAGATCCTGCATCTTCTGTCTGTGCAGTAATACGAAGCTTTCTGTAGTCAAAATCTACCAAATTGTAGAGTTCATCAGCCTCATTAATCTCCATCAAAAGTGTATATTGGGCAATCGCCTGATCACTTTCGGGTAAAGGGTAATCCAAATCTTCACTTCTTTTCCCATCTGATAACGCTCGGTGAACTTCTGCCATGAGTGTGTGAAAACCAACCACCCGGTGTATCTCAGGATATTCAAGCAGTTTTTGCTCAAATTGTGAAACTCGTTGTAGTAAATCGGCAGAAAGAGCACCATCAGGTTCTTCAGTATTAATAAGAAATTCCATGGGGAATTGTGGAGCTATCTGATCAGAAAAAAACCGGCTGTCCTGCATTAATTCAGTATCATCGCCCACATCGTCAAATACTTTTCCGTTTACTTCAATTTTGGTGAAACCAATTGAAAATATAATGGTTACGGAGAGACCGAAAATTACAACCTTCCTGTAGTTGAGCCTGTTTAATCCTGCTAATTTGTTGAGCCATTTTTGTAGTAGTGGATAAAAGGACCCTGATTTTTCATCAAAAATTCGTTTACTCTTTAAGCGAGATAGTATAACCGGTAAAAAGAATATTGTTACCAAGTAAGCAATCAAAACTCCCACAGCTGTGTAGATACCAAATCTCCGCATAGGCATTACTGTGCTGGTAAACAGAGTAGCAAAGCCAATAGCGGTCGTCAGACTTGTAAGAAATGTTGCGCTGCCAAGAGTTTTCAGCATTTCAATGATAGAGTTATGCTTTGAAAAACCAGACTCCCTGGCATCATCATATTTTGATATCATATGAATGGCATCTGCCACTCCCACACAGAGGAGAATAGGAGCTATGGTACTACTCATAATCTCCAGATAACCACCGGTAAGCTGAATAATAGCGACCGTTAAAAGAAGGGTAGACCAAACAATAACCATTGGAAATAACACTCCCCAAATAGTTCGATAGATGTACCAAAGAAGTAGAATAATGAGAATAGAGGAGATTGCAATGTACATTACAATTTCCCCGTTTAACAGATTTACGTACTGATTTCTAAAGTAGGGTATCCCTGAAATATGAAATTCATAGTCAGACCTGTACTCGTCCAACACTCCATTAATTGAATCGATGATATAGTTTCTGTTGAAGAATGTATTCTCTTCTTCATTTATTGTAAGAACGATAGCTGTCGCATTTCCAGAACTATTTATTAATGCACCATTTAGAAAAGGATCAAGCGTGATGTTCTCTTTTATATTTGAGAGCTGTTCATTAGAGATATTCTCAAGCTCAAAATAGGGATCGAAAGTTAGCTGTCCATTTTCACTTTTGATTTCTTGAGTGTCCAGGATGGACAAGACTTCAGCCAGAAAATCAATCTCTTCTAACTGGCCGGTTATGGATTGCAGATCCAGCAATACTTTTTCAGTAAAAAGTGAATCGGTTTTAAATCCAATAATGATGCTATTGTCATCTCTGCCAAATTCCTCTTCAAGCTTTTCATAATCAGCAATTACGGGATCTTCATCCGGATAAAAGCCCTCAAGATTAAAGTCCGTTCGAATATTTGAAGCCGGAAAAATGGATACAAATAGTAAGATCGTCAGACCAAACAGAACAGATTTTGGGTGAGCGAGTATAAATTCTCCGAATTGCTTCAAAAGGTCTAAATATTACTTGAGATGAATGAGTTTTATTGACTGTCTGTGAAACCGAATTTAACTGTCGTAAATTCCTTAAATTTTAGAAATAGACAGATATTTTTGAGAAGATGAAACTGTTCTCTCTGAACTGATTAAAGGTAAAGTGTCCATAGAATGGAGTGATAGGCTCGCCTCCAAATAGATTGGTACCAAGTGAAATTTCAAAACCGTCATCTATTTCATAAGTGCCCTGAACTTGTATCCAGAAATCTTCTGCATAGAAGTTGTAACGGCTTAAGGTGGAAATCTGTAATCTATTTCTCAAAAATGACCGATTTGTTAGCAGTGTGACATAGGGGAAGAGTTGTTGCGGTAAAATTCTGTCTTCGTAGTTAAAAATAGTTTCCAAGTAAAATTGCAGACTTATTAATGTATTCCATTGTTCAGTTTCAATTCCTGCCATCGAGTGCAACCATGGCTTTTTAAGTAAATATCCGTCATCTCGCACCTCAAATTCCTGAAGAACCTGTAGTGCTGTTGGAAGATCTTCAAGAGCTTGTTCCAGCCGGTTGACAGACACTGGTAAGAAAGTAAATAGCCGTTCATAAACAAAAAGTTGCTCAGTCTGAATTTTCCAGTTGTCACCAATAATCCATTCCAATGAAACACCTCCCATTGGTGAGGCATGATAAGATTCAAACAGATCTACAGAAGGCGGATCGGGAAAATTAAAAGGGTTTATGTTTAAGGCATAGGCCGGCATAGGATGTGCCCAATACATCAACATAACATCTAAATCCAGCGATGATGGAGAACGCACGCTAAATCGCGATGCAAACTGCATATCCGATACCTTAAAACCGTATTCTTGTGTTAAGTAGTTAAATGGAATAGGTGAAGGTATTTCCTGAACGGGGAACCATCTGGAACCCGGTGATGGTAATCTGTCCGGCTCAAAAACCGGATTAAAAATTAACTGAAGTGAGTTGGAACCGAAATATTGTTGATAATTGACAGCGGTTAAACCCAGTCGTAAATCTGCAGGATCCTGAGTTAAAAACTCTCGCAAATCGACAGGGGACAGGATATCTGTTACAAATCCACCGGTTGCGCGTCCCCAACTTATGATCTGCCTGCCAATTCTCAAATCACTTTCATCATAAAATCTATCGAAATAGGCCTCTCTTAAAATAATTTCAGTATCAACATCCCTTTTAGCGTATTGATGCAGAAAGTCTGTTTCAACAAAGATATTTCCGGCGGATGTAGAGGTATTCAGTTGTAATCTCAATCGACTTCTACCGGCTACAAATTCATGGTCGCCTGTAGTTTGAGCGGCATTGTAGTTTTGGAGAAGTCCATTGACATTTGTTTGTGCCCGGAGAGTACCCGAAGGGATTGAGAAGAGTAAAATTGAAAATAGAAATAAGACAAGTTGAAAAATATACTTGAAACAAATGTTATTTATACAATTTATTTTTGAAATCAATTGAAGCTTAATCAAAATATGCGTAAATTTAATGCATTGTGGATGTCTTCTATATACATCACAAGAATCACCAATTCTGAATTATAACTTTTCATTTCTGAAGCTTAATCATACCTATGGCGCACGAAAGAATCGATGTAGACTTACCTTTAGCCAAAGTTTACGAACTGTTATCCAATCCCGTTCATTTTACAAATTTTCTGGACCGCATTGATAAAATAGAAAAAATAAACTCCCAGACGTTTGAATATACAACCAAGATTGGGAACGAGGAGTTTCAATGGACTACAAATATTATTGACAATCTGAGAAATACCCGATTTGCTTGGATTACGATTAATGGAAATTTGAATCAAACCGGTACAATCCGTTTCACACCACTAGATAATGGTGAAAGAACTCGGGTTGACATTTCTTTGGATTACAGAACATTTTTCGGCGAAGCTGAAGAAGATCTTGCCAATTTTATTGAAGGACTTCCTGCACAACTGAAAAATGATCTCGATAAATTTAAGGAACTTGCCGAATCAGGTACGTTTAATGACGAAACTGAAGAGGAGACTAAGGAAGTAACCGCCTAATTTGTTACTATTCTTTATTCCATTTTTTAAGAAATTGCGCCTTAACTTCTGTTGAGGCGCTTTTTTTTTGCCAATACTCAAAAGAATGACAATGATCCTTTCCTTCAACGAATTTAAGAAATCAGAATATTCCAGGAATCCGCATTTCTTGGTAATCGGGAATCCAATTGGGCATTCACTCTCGCCGCTAATGCACCAAGCCGCTTTGGATTTTCACGATATAAATGCCCAATACCATGCAGTTGATCTTGCACAAGCTGATATCACAGACTTTATTGGATGGCTTAATCGTGATGAATTTTTAGGCTGTAATATTACCATACCGTACAAAAATCAATTTATTAAAGTTGTTGACCATATAGATAGTTACTCTAGTGAAGCAGGTGTCATTAACACCATTGCCAAATCAGATCATAAACTGATAGGTCACAATACCGATATTCATGGATTTACTTCACCACTTTTACAATATATTGATCAAATTGAAGGGGGGAGGGTCATAGTTTTTGGTACAGGTGGAGCCGCAAAAGCTGTAAAAATTGGGCTTGAGGATTTGGGAGTTGAAGAAATTATTTTTGTGTCCCGCACCCCTGAAAAATCAAATCTGAATTCAGATCATATTTGGGTAGAAACGGTTTCTTACGATCAATGGCAATCATATGCTGACGAGACATCTATGTTTGTTAATACAACTCCGTTAGGAATGTCTCCGAATATAGGCCGATCTCCGATTTCAGAATTTGACGGAAAACTGCTTGGTAAAAAAATCTGCTATGATCTCATATACAACCCCATACAAACTAAATTTTTAAAGCAAGCAGATGAGTTCGGGGCCATAACAATCAATGGTCTGGATATGTTAATCATGCAGGGAAACAGATCATTTGAGATCTGGACAGGTAAAACGTTTCCATTAGATAGAATTAAAAAACTGCTAATCAATACATTAAAATAGTTATATGGAATTATTCGAACCGGATATAATTAATAATGAATCTCGTGTCAATGCTCTCTTTACGGGTACAAATAAAAAAATCATAAATCCCGGAAGTTCTATACCCGGCCTAAATTTAGGATACAATACGGAAGCGGAACCGGCAGAAGTTGATCAAAATTTTAAGTTACTATTCGATGAAATTGGATGGAACAGGAATCAATTAGCTATAGCTAATCAAGTTCATGGTTCAAACATCATACAAGTGACAAAGCCAGGCACATATGATAATACAGATGGCTTTGTAACAGATATGGTAGAATTATCGCTCGGTATTCAAGTGGCCGACTGTACGGCTGTTTTGGCAGGTGATGCAAAAAATGGTGTTATTGGAGCTTTTCATGCCGGTTGGAAGGGCGCAGCTAATAATATTGTACCTGAAGGTATTAACAAAATGATTCAACTGGGAGCAGATCCGGATCATATCCTTGTATACCTCAGCCCATGTATTTCATTAAATAATTTCGAAGTAGGAGAGGAAGTAGCTTCTAAATTTCCCAAACAGTTTGTAGACCGTGAATCATACAAAAAACCCCATATTGACCTAAAAGGTTTTATTGGGTGGCAACTGCTAAATACCGGTATAAAACTAGAAAACGTTGAAATATCTACTCACTGCACGGTTCAAAATTCTAACTATTATTCTTATCGAAGAGAACGGGGGAGAGCGGGCAGAATGTTAGGAATGATCAAATTGAACCAATAAAACTAATCAGACCTATTTTGCGCATCAGTTATTCTCCGGGTTATGTAGCTCAACTGCCAAAAGATCATATTTTCCCGATGAAGAAATTCTCGGGTCTGCATAATTATATAATCAATAATGGCCTGTTTAAGAGTTCTGAAATTGTTGAACCATCCATGGTAGACTTTGCAAACCTCTATACGGTTCATACTCAGAAATATGGACACGGTGTTTGGACTGGTAACTTGACCAAAAAGGAGGTACGCAGAATGGGGTTGCCGTGGTCTAAAGGTTTAGCAATACGATCCAGGCTGGCCGTTCAGGGTACAATTAATACCGGCCTGATGGCATTACAAGATGGAATAGCCGGTAATTTAGCCGGCGGCACTCATCATGCAATGCCGGATCACGGGGAAGGTTTTTGTGTTTACAACGATGTTGCTGTTGCAATCAAGGTACTTAGACAGTCAAAATGGGTCAACAATGTGTTAATTATTGACGTTGATGTGCATCAGGGGAATGGAAATGCAGCAATATTTAAAGATGAACCTAATGTTTATACGTTCTCTATACACGGTGAAAAAAACTATCCCTTTGTAAAACCCCCATCTGATTTAGATGTAGGATTACCCGACAAAACCGGGGATAAAGTGTATCTGGAGACACTATCAGGTTCACTTGATAAAGTGTTTAATGAATTTACACCTGACTTAGTGTTTTATCTCGCAGGAATTGACCCATTGGAAGAAGATCACTTTGGCAGACTTTCTCTAAGCCTGCAGGGTATGGAGGAGAGAGAACGAATGGTTATTGAAACAGTTACACAGAAAGAGATACCTTTGGCACTTTTACTTTCAGGAGGTTATGCTCCAACAATCCAAAAAACTGTTGAAGCACATGCTATTATGTATAAAGCGGCAAGGGAAATTTCGGCACCATACTTTCGTTAAAGATTCTCTATTTTTAATGATATCAATTAATAAGACCAGAATATTTGCAACAGAAAAAGATTGCGATTTTAGGATCAACAGGTTCTATTGGGACTCAAGCTGTAGAAATCATATCATCCAGGCCTGAGTATTTTAAAGCCACAACTCTGACGGCTAACAGCAGTTATGAAAAACTGGCTGAACAGGTAAATACACTGAAACCAAATACTGCGGTTCTTTGTGATAAAAGCTGTGAGAAAAATTTTCTTGATCGGTTAAAATTCAGACCACAAAATATTCTATTCGGAAAGGATGCATTAGAGCAGGTTACTTTGGAGGCAGATTACGATATCCTTCTGAACAGTTTGGTAGGATTTTCCGGATTCAATTCCACATACAAAGCGCTCAAAGCCGGTAAAAAGGTAGCCCTTGCCAATAAAGAGTCTTTGGTGGTCGGTGGAGAGCTTTTAAGCAAACTGGAAGGTTTTATAAACGGTAATCTCATTCCTGTTGACTCAGAGCACTCTGCAATGCTGCAATCACTTACAGGTGAACGAAAAAGCTCAATCCAGAAAATTATTATAACAGCCAGTGGTGGTCCTTTTAAGAATTACACTCGCGATCAATTAATGAATGTAAATGTAAAAGATGCTCTGAATCACCCCAATTGGGATATGGGATCTAAGATCACAATTGATTCTGCAACAATGATGAACAAAGGACTCGAAATTATTGAAGCTAAATGGTTTTTTGATCTCCCTATTGATCAGATTGAGCCGGTTGTACACCCACAAAGCATTATACACTCCATCGTTGAGTTTGTAGACGGTTCTTCTAAAGCACAATTAGGGCCTCCGGATATGAAGGTGCCAATCCTTTACGCTTTAACCTATCCTGATCGAATTGATTTTCCGAATAAGACGTTAAACTATTCAAAATCGCTCTTGATGGAGTTTGAACCAGTGAATTTCAATTTATTCCCGTGCATTCAATTAGCAATTGAAGCGGCAAAAGAAGAAGGCTTGGCACCCGCTATTTTGAATGCTGCAAATGAAATTGCCGTGGAGCGATTTTTGAACAGTGAAATTCGTTATATTGACATTCCGAAAATTATTGAAAATTCTTTAACCAACATTCATAATAGCAAGGATATTTGTCCTGAAACGTTATATGAAGTTGATAAAGAAACCCGTGAATACGCGAACGCATTATTACGATAGATTTTATGGATTGGTTAGTTAATTTTTCAAGTACCATACTCATATTTATAGCTGCCATATTTATTTTGGTAACTATACACGAGTTAGGTCATTTCATTGCGGCTAAGCTATTTGGTATGCGAGTCGATAAATTTTCTATTGGCTTTCCGCCTAAAATATTTGGCTTTAAAAAAGGGGATACCGAGTACGTTATAGGTGCCACTCCTCTGGGTGGATACGTGAGTATAGCCGGCATGATTGATGAGTCTATGGATACAGAGTTTGTAGATGAGGAAGTCAAACCAGATGAATTCAGAGCCAAACCTGTTTGGCAACGGATGATAGTAATCACTGCCGGTGTAATCTTAAATGTGATTTTGGCTGTGGCAATATACGCCGGTATAGCACTTCACTACGGGGAAACGGTTGTACCAATTGATTCAATGAATGGAGCCTATGTAAGCGAGAACTCTGTAGCACATCAAATAGGTATGCAAACAGGGGACAGACTCATTGGTGTAAATAACGAAGAAGTTCAGCATTTCCGACAGCTACTCAATCCTTCTGAACTCACAGGAAGAGATCTCACATTTTTAGTTGAACGAAACGGTGAAAGACTTACACTCTCAACACCACCTAATTTCCTGGATCTGGTAAGTAAAGATGGTTTTATCTCACAAGAACACTATTTACCAAGTTCAATATCAGACGTCATGGATGGTAGTCCTGCAGAAGAAGCCGGATTACAAGGTGGTGATCAAGTTGTTGCGGTTGACGGCGATTCGGTTAACTACTGGGTAGAGTTGGTTGATAAGATTCAGTCCTCTGAGACTTCTCTTAATCTAGATGTAGAAAGAGATGGAGAACGTTTTCAAGTTACATTAACACCCGACCCCGAAACCGGGCAAATTGGTGTAGGCAGACCGGATTTAGAAGACTCGTTTAGAATTGAACAGATAAACTATAATTTTGCCCAAGCCTTAGGAATGGGAGTTGAACGATCCAACGATGCACTTTTTGGTATAGTCCAGGGCATCGGAAAAATGTTTTCAGGTGATATTTCAGTCCGAGAAAATTTAGGGGGGCCGGTGGCCATTGCTAACGTCACCCGGGAAGCCACTGATCGAGGAGGCTGGCTTGGATTCTGGAATATTACAGCGTTTTTGAGTGTTACACTTGCAATTATGAATATGCTGCCCATTCCGGCCCTGGACGGTGGACACTTTATGTTTTTGCTTTATGAAGGTATTACCCGTCGCGAACCGTCACCAAAAGTACGAATGGGCCTTCAACAACTTGGTTTTATACTGCTCATCGGACTATTCATTCTCGTTACTTTTAATGACATTTTACGCACATTTGGAGGCTAATTACTGATGCTTGCTAAA
>NZ_JAWLDW010000147.1:0-5850 GCF_041686455.1 Rhodohalobacter sp. | reverse complement strand
ATAGTTGGTAATATCTTTTGGTAGGATGATTTGATTTTCATCTTTGCCAAGCCCATCCAGTACTTTAAGATATTTCTGTTTTAACTGGAGTTTCATCGCTTCTTTTCCTTTTGGCTGTGAAATAGCTTCAGCAATCTGTTCGATGGAAACGGCGGTGGCTTCGGCAATCGCCTCAATTTCATTGGCCCACCCTTCGGCTTCGTTTATTCTGCGCTGCATTTCTGCCTCGGAGATGTTTACCATTTCGGCTCTTCTTCCCTGGGCGTCATTTACGTTCGAATCCCGAACCCCTTCAGATTTAGCGATTACGGCCCGACGCTCTCTTTCAGCCGTCATTTGGCGCTCCATCGCTTTTTGTACGGTTCGGGGAGTATTGATGTTTTTGATTTCATACCGATGCACGCGAATTCCCCATAATCGCTCCACATCTCCCAGTACTTCAACGACTTTCTTGCTCATCTTGGCACGCTCTTCGAATGTTTCATCAAGATCCAGGAGGCCAATTACAGAGCGCGTGGTGGTTTGTGCGAGCTGCACGGCGGCGTATCGGTAGTTGGTAATCCCATAACTCGCGTTCACGGGATCGACTACACTTAGATAAAGAACACCATCCACCTCAACTTTCACATTGTCTTTGGTGAAACATTCCTGGGGTTCTACCTCAATGGTTTCCTCACGCAGGTCCTGTTTGTAAACGACCTTATCCACAAACGGAATCAGGGCGTGAAATCCTGGACCAAGCGTTTTGTGATAGTTTCCGAGACGCTCTACGATGTGCGCGTATTGATTGGGTACAAGGCGAAGTGCCTGTAAAAATTTAAACGTCAGATAGATCGCAAAAATCGCCAGTACAACCTGGCTAAACATATTTAATGCACTCATGATGTTGGCCCCTGTGGATTAGCTGATGAAGATGAATGACTGTTTTGAGTGTGTCGCTTAAGTGTTCCAACGCCCTCAAAAAATGTTTTCAGGTTGGCAGTTTCTGTTGGCAGAACTGAAACATTTGTACTCTTAATAATTTTACCGAACTGGTCGATATACTGCTCTACAAGTTTAGTCTTGACGGCCATATCACCGCCCGGTTTTTCAATAGCTTTGGAAACACGCCGGATTCCATTAGCAGTAGCGGTAGCAACCAGTTCAATCTCTTTAGCACGTCCTTTTGCTTCATTAATTCTTTTCTGCCGCTGAGCTTCCGATATTAAAATCTGGCTTTGCTGCTCTCCCTTTGATTCGTTAATCCGTGCTTCCCTGTACCCCTCAGAATTTGTGATTTCAGCACGCTTTTCACGCTCGGCCTCCATCTGCTTCTCCATGGTATCTACAATATCATTGGAGGGACTAATATTTTTAATCTCGTACCGCATGACTTTAATTCCCCAGGGATCGGCGGCCTTATCGATCTCTTCCACAATATTCTCGTTCATCATATCCCGTTCCGAAAACGTATCGTCGAGCGTAATTTTACCGATTTCGCTCCGCATGGTGGTTTGCGCAAGATTAACTGCCGCGGCTATGTAATTCGAAATTCCGTAGCTGGCGCGGTACGCATCCATCACCTTAATGTAGATCAGCCCGTCAACGGCCACTTCAATATTATCTTTGGTAATACAGGTTTGGCTCGGTACATCAATCACCTGCTCTCGCATCTCCTGCCGGTATGCGGCACGATCAACAAAGGGTATCATAAAATGAAAGCCCGGAGATAGCGTTTTTTTATATTTTCCAAGACGCTCCTGGATGACCTCTTCACGGAACTCCACAATGATGAAAAGTCGAGTTATAATCACAAAAAGGATTGCAAAAAATATGAGTAGTGCTGTCCACATAATCAGTTTCTATTTCGGTTTTTAAGTTGTTCTTTTGATGGCTCTTTTACGCCCAGGGCTTCAACAATCCAGGTTGTGTTTTCGCGGTATTGGATTCGTACTTTTTCACCCGCTTTGATGGTGCCGTCAAGAGATTTGGCTCTCCAGCTAGTTCCGTCAAGCCGAATTCTCCCACTGTTATCCTCTTCATTGATCTCTTCAATAACTTCCACTATCTGATCCATCGCCTCGTAATCCTCGTCTGCATATTTAAAATAGCTCTCCGGCTTTAAGTATTTTTTTATGAACGGACGAATTGCAATGGTAAGGACCACGGACAGTATCAGCCATACGGCGATAGAGGCTCCGGTACTTGAAAGAAGTCCTAAAAACCGAAGCACACCGACAGTTATTCCACTGAATCCCAGGAATAGGGCAACACCTCCCGGAAGAGCCAATTCGAGCAGCATCAACAAAAGGCCGCCACCGAGAAAAATCCAGGTAAGAAGATCTGCATCCATAAAGAAGGAATAGATTAATGATTTTTGGTTAGATAGGGATTTGTACGGTTAAAATCTACAAAGGTTATCCAATAAATTATGATCTGTTAAAGATCTAATATCTTTAGATCTACTTACTCAAATAAATTTTACCTCGGTTCGATTTTAGAATGAGGATTGATAATCTCTAAATACGATGTTACATCTGCCAAAAGACTCCTCATTTTTTCTTATTTTCAATTCGAAAATAGAGCAACTCATCAAATAAATCTGCCACAACATGTATTCAAATCTGAAAGACGATCTGCAAGCTGAACTGGATCAAATCAAAAAAGATGGACTGTATAAAGTGGAGCGTGTCATAACAACGCCTCAGGGTGCCGTCATCAAAACGACGAAAGGGGCTGAAGTAATCAATTTTTGCGCAAATAACTATCTCGGATTGTCGTCTGATCCGCGGGTACTTGAAGCCGCAAAGAAAACGATTGATGAGTACGGTTATGGGATGTCGTCGGTTCGATTTATTTGCGGAACGCAGACGATTCACAAAGAGCTGGAAGCAAAAATCTCGGAGTTTTTAGGTACTGAGGATACGATTCTTTACGCTGCTGCATTTGATGCTAACGGAGGAGTTTTTGAACCGCTTCTTGGAAAAGAAGATGCCATTATTTCCGATCAGCTGAATCACGCTTCTATTATTGACGGGGTACGGTTGTGTAAAGCGCAGCGATACGTATACAAGCACAACGATATGGCGGATCTTGAAGAGCAGCTGAAAGCAGCTTCCGGTGCGCGGACAAAAATCATCGCTACAGACGGAGTCTTCTCGATGGACGGAACGATCGCCCAGCTCGACAAGATTTGTGATCTGGCCGATAAGTACGACGCTTTGGTGATGAGTGACGAGTGCCACTCTACCGGATTTGTAGGGAAAACCGGTCGTGGAGTGCACGAATACAGAGATGTGATGGGGCGGGTGGATATCATTACCGGAACGCTGGGTAAGGCACTTGGCGGCGCATCCGGCGGATTTACAGCTGCCCACAAAGAGATCGTGGATATGCTGCGGCAGCGTTCACGGCCATACCTCTTTTCAAATACACTGGCTCCTGCCATCACCGGGGCATCCATTGAAGTGTTGAAACTGTTGAGTGAAACAACGGAATTAAGAGACAAGCTGGAAGATAACACTACCTATTTCCGAAAAGCGATGACAGATGCCGGATTTGATATCAAACCGGGGAATCATCCCATTGTGCCGGTAATGTTGTACGATGCAAAAGTATCGCAGGATTTTGCAGAAAAACTTCTCGAGAAAGGAATTTATGTGATCGGTTTTTACTACCCGGTTGTGCCAAAAGGCGAAGCAAGGATTCGGGTTCAATTATCGGCTATCCATGAAAAAGAGCATCTTGATAAAGCGATTGAAGCATTTACGGACGTGGGCAGGGAATTAGAGGTGTTGAAATAACAAATACCAAATTCCAAATATCAAACTCCAAACTTGAACCTGTTTGGGATTTGGTGCTTGGGATTTGGAATTTAAATCGATTCATTTGCGTCAAGTCTTCTCCATATTCAGGAGGGGAGAATTCTACCATAACTGAAATTGAGATTAATTAAGATTATAGAATGAGCAAAATTTTAATCACCGGCGCTTGCGGGCAGCTGGGGAGTGAGCTGACCTCTGAACTGAGAAATATCTATGGGACGGATAATGTAATCGCTTCTGATATCCGGGAACCGAATGAATACATTGGTGACGGCCCGTTTGAACATCTGGATGTGATGAATAAAGGGCGTATTGAAGAGGTAATCGAGAAGTATAATATTACTGTCTTATATCATCTTGCTGCGCTGCTCTCAGCCAATGCTGAAAAAAATATCGATCTGGCTTGGAAGCTCAATATGGATGGCCTTCTTAATGTGCTGAATATTGCGAGGGAGAAAAATTTGGAGAGAATTTTTTGGCCAAGCTCAATTGCCGTTTTTGGTCCCGATGCACCCAAAAAAGATACGCCACAAAACACCGCAACCAATCCAACCACGGTTTACGGAATTACGAAAGTGGCCGGTGAGCAGTGGTGTGCCTATTTCTACAACAAGTTTAGCGTTGATGTGCGCAGTCTTCGCTATCCGGGTCTGATTGGCTATAAATCCCTGCCCGGCGGCGGCACGACCGACTATGCTGTGGATATTTATCACAAAGCGCTAGCCGGGGAAACGTTCACCTGTTTTCTAGAAGCGGATGCAGCTCTTCCGATGATGTACATGAGCGATGCGGTAAAAGCTACGATCGATCTGATGCAGGTTCCTGAAGAAAAGGTGAAAGTGAGAACCAGTTACAATGTCTCGGCGATCAGTTTTACACCGGAGGAGATTGCCAACTCCATCAAAAAACAGATTCCTGATTTTGAAATTGAATATGAACCGGACTATCGACAGGAGATTGCCTCCTCCTGGCCGGATAGCATTGATGATTCGGCAGCCCGTTCCGACTGGGGTTGGAAGCATGAGTTCGACCTCGATAAAATGACGGCAGACATTCTCGAAAACTTACCTCAGATTATCGAAAAGGCATAAGCAGTAGATGGTCAATGATATATAAAAGTTCTATGGATCTTCGTAATTGAAAAAGCAAAAAGTTAATACCCTGCGAAACTTTGCGCTAAACTCAGCGAACCTCTGCGAAAAACAAGAACTTTAATTCAAATCAGATTCACGTAGCAGGGCAAAAGGTCGTGAATCGAGTTATTGAATTTTTTGTAGAAATTTAAAAATGGTTTCTCGCAGAGTAAAGCAAATGATCCGCTGAGATTCGCAGAGTGTTCCGTGCCATTCCGTTTTTCCGTGGCAACTTAAACCTCAGAATATTGAGTTAATGTCCATCCAACCCGAACAAATCATACTCATCATAGAAGCTGCTGGAACGTTTGCGTTTGCTGTTTCCGGAGCTACAGCAGCTATTCGCAGCCGGTTTGACCTGTTCGGAATTTTTGTCCTTGCTTTTGCGACTGCCATTGGCGGCGGTACCATTCGTGATGTGATGATCGGCAATTTGCCTGTCAACTGGCTCACCGATACACTGGCCATAACCTCCGTCATCGCCGGATTTATTTTTACTCTTCTCATTTACAGGCGAATGAAAAAACTAGAAGGCTGGCTCTTCGCGTTTGATGCAGCCGGACTCGGCCTGTTTACCGTGATGGGAACTCAGATTGGGCTGGAAGCTGGGATGAGTGTGGGTATCTCAATCGCCTTAGGAACAATCACCGGATGTTTTGGAGGAGTACTGAGGGATGTACTGGCAGGAACCAAACCACTCATTTTTCAGGAAGAGATCTATGCGATGGCTGCAGTCACGGGCGGAATTATTTTTACCTTAATTTTGAACTTTTTTGATGCACTTTTTGTGGCCCAACTAACCGGAATCGTCGTGATTGTGTTGATCCGGGTCATCGTGGTGCGATATAAAGTGGGGCTGCCGAGAATGAATGTCGATTAAGAACAAACCTGACAGCACCCACCGGATCTGTCAG
>NZ_JAWLDW010000031.1:0-26041 GCF_041686455.1 Rhodohalobacter sp. | reverse complement strand
GGATCTATTTGAAGAAGTTATGGGCGGACAAAATAATGGAGGCGAGTAGATGAGCGATTATTACGAGCACACACCTGTACTTCTTAACGAGTCCGTTGAATATCTCATTACAGATCCCAACGGCATTTATATAGATGCAACACTTGGCGGTGGAGGTCACAGTAAGCTTATCCTGGAGAAGTTAGGACCGAATGGCCATCTGTTCGGAATTGATCAGGACCCTGAAGCTCTTGCCGCCTCGGAAGAGCGTATTGGTGACAGTGAACGATTTACTGCTTTAGAAGGAAACTTCGGCTACCTCACCACCCTCATTCCTGCAGAGAATCATGGTGAAATCTCCGGAATTCTTTTCGATTACGGCGTTTCTACACATCAAATAAAAGAGCCGGAAAGGGGATTTAGTTTTCAGCACGACGGGCCGCTAGACATGCGCATGAGTGCAATGAGCGGTGTTTCTGCTTACAGTGTTGTCAATGAATACGACTATAAGAAGTTGAGGGATGTCATCTTTCACTACGGAGAAGAGCGCATGAGTAGGCAGATTGCGCAAGAAATTATCAATCGTCGACCCATCGAAACCACTTCTGAACTACGGGATGCGGTAGAAAGCGTAGTTAAAGGAAGATTTTCAATAAAATCGGTAGCACGTGTATTTCAAGGAATTCGTATCGAGGTAAACCGTGAAATTGAGGTTCTGAAGTCAGCGCTGGAAGATTCTCTAAAACTGCTTAAAGTGAGTGGTCGAATTGTCGCTATCTCCTATCACTCCCTCGAAGATCGGTTGGTAAAACACTTTTTAAAAAGCGGGAATTTTGAAGGGCGGATTGAAAAAGATTTTTACGGAAAGCCGCTCAACCCCATTGAACCTTTAGTAAAACAAATTATTACGCCCGGCGAAGAGGAGATCGAAAAAAATCCGGCGTCTCGAAGTGCAAAAATGCGCATTGCTGAAAAAATTAAGGAGGTGAATTGATGTATATTCAAACTCCTATCAAAGAGAAGAAAAGCGTAAAACCTAATAAAAGAGGCATATCAGACGGTAAACCCTCTTCATGGAAAACCAAAAATTCGCTGGGCAGCAATGGATTTAATGGTGGTACCAACTCATTTGGTACACGCAAAAAAGAACCTACTCAGAAAAGAAAATCTGCCCTTCCGGCTTTTACCCCCTGGAAGGTTATACTCGCAAGCTTCTTGATTGGAGTTTGCGGGATTTTTTATATCGGTCATGTTTTCAGCACACAGCAGGCACTACAGGAAGTTCGTCAGCTGGAGGTTGAATTCAATAAAGTTCAGCGACAATATAACGCCACCCGGCTGGAGTATGATCGCCTGATCGGGCCTAAGGAGATCTACCAGCGAGCACGGCAGCAGGGTTATATCAATGCCGGGCCTGCAGACCAAATAATCAACATTGAACCTTAAACGCATAATGAACGAAAGAACTGCCATAATGGGACGTATGTTTTCGCTGCTGGGGCTCTTGTTCCTGCTGCCTGCGGCCATTTTGCTGCAAATTTTTCGGGTCAACATGCTTGAGAGCGATGGTTTGAAGGAACTTTGGAGTAAGCAGACTATTGATACGATTCCCATTTCGGCTCAGCGGGGTAATATTTTTGATGCCAGCGGTTCACTTCTGGCAACAAATAGTATTAACTATAAAGTGGCGGTTGATCCGCACGCGCCAAACACCACACGCGACCATCTCAATACTATTTCCAATGTATTAAGTAAGCATACAGGCAGATCTGCCGCTCACTATCAAAATGTAATTAATAATTCTTCGACCCGATCCAGATATATCGTACTGGAGCGAAGTATCCCGGTTTCTGCCTATGATGATTTAAGTGAGCTGGGATTTCGCGGCCTTATTTTAGAAGAGGAGTATCGAAGAAACTACAACTTCGGCTCTCTATCGGCTCACACTTTAGGTTTTGTAAACCATAATATTGATGGGATGTTGGGTCTGGAAAACAGCTACAACTCACTATTAAAGGGTACAGATGGGCTACAACAGGTGCGTAAAGATCGAAATAACAGAATTTTTGCCTATGTAGGTGCACCTCAGAAATTACCGGCACAGGGATTGAATCTACATACAACTATAGATGCATACATCCAGGCGATTACGGAAGAAGAGCTTGAGTCCGGAATTAAGCGACATATGGCTAAATATGGAACAGCGATCGTAATGGATCCAAAGACGGGTGCAATCAAAGCGCTGGCCAACTTCCCTACTTACAATCCCAATAACCCTTCCTCTATCGATAGTGAAAATCGAAGAAATTATGCGGTTTCAGATATGATTGAGCCTGGTTCAACTTTCAAGTTGGTTACAGCTATTGCAGCAGTTGAACAGGGTGTTGTAGACTTTGATGAAATATTCGAAACTCCTGAGAATGGCCGGACAATGATACACGGTCAGGTAATGCGCGATCATGATCCCCTTGGAGACCTGGATTTTACCGGAGTTATTGCAAAGTCATCCAATATTGCAACATCAGAAATTGCAATGCGCCTCAAACCGGAGACGCTTTATCAATATGCCAGGAACATGGGTTTTGGAACTCCAACCAACATTGATCTACCTAATGAAATGGATGGCAGACTCCAAAGACCCTATGAATGGAGCCGTGTTACCCTGCCCTGGATGTCGATCGGTTATGAAGTACAAGTTACTCCAATTCAGATGCTTCAGGCATACGGTGCTTTTGCAAACAACGGTCGGATGATGCGGCCCTACATGGTTGAAAGAATTACTGACGAGTATGGAAATGTTGTGGATCAGACAAAACCTAACATGGTTCGCCAGATTGCAAAAGAGTCGACAATCAAAAAGCTTCTCCCGGTTTTTGAAGAGGTTGTAAGCGATTCGGGTACAGCGGGATGGGCAAGTGTTGAAGGTTTAAGAATTGCGGGTAAAACCGGAACAGCACAAAAATTAGTTGATGGAAGGTATCAAGCCACTTACAGAGCGTCATTTGCCGGATTTTTTCCTGTTGAGGATCCAAAATATGTAATGTTTGTTTTACTCGATGAACCTCGAACCAGTATTTACGGAGGCTTTACCGCCGGTTCTATTTTTAAAGAGATTGCCACCCGAATTGCAGGATTGGATGATGAAATTCACAGAAATTTAAACGGTGAGAACTTTGAAATTGCAGATCGTAAAGTTGTTCCCAGAATTGAAGGATTACATCGGGAAGATGCTCGACTGCTGCTTACAGGTAAGAATTTAACGGCAACCTATTCCGGATCAGGTGATTATGTAATTGAACAACATCCTGTTTCCGGAGAAAAAATTAACGGAAACAGTTCCATCAAGATAAAGTTAGGAAGTATGGAAGCTGACTCGATACCCGACGGATTTGCAGAAATCCCTGACCTCAGAGATATGAACATGAGACAGGCCACCACTCTATTGCTTTCCCGCGGGCTTGAGATCGAAACGATAGGGTCGGGAACAATTTATACACAATTTCCACGTGCCGGTGATTTAATGAGAAAGGGACGCACCGTTACCGTACGGGGAAAAGCCAAAACCATGGAGCAGACAACCGTAGTGGCAACAAACAAATAAATGACCTACAACGAACTCATAGCATTTAGCAAACCTATTACCGTTCAGGGTGGAAATCCTGAACAACTGGGAAAGCTGTGTATTGATTCAAGGAAGGTTGAAAAAGACGATATTTTTATAGCCATCCGCGGAACTCAAACCGATGGGCATAAATTTGTTTTGCAGGCCGCCAAAAGCGGAGCCTCTGTAATTATTGTAGAAGAGGATATTGAGCCGTCAAAAGATGAAACCGTTTTAAAGGTGGAAGATACCCGAGAACTTCTTTCTCCCCTTGCTCAAAGAATGGCCGGTGACCCTGCCAGGAATTTAACCATCATTGCAGTTACGGGTACTAATGGCAAGACTACCGTTGCTACACTGGTTTGGCAAATTTTAACTGAACTGGGTGAAAGTGCTGCGCTACTTGGAACAGTTTCAAAAAGAATTAAAAATAAAGTACTCGACAGCCGGCTTACTACCGCTGACCCCATAGAACTCGCGTCCGATATGAAACGGGCCGTTGATGAAGGATGCAGTTATCTCGTTATGGAAGTATCATCGCATGCACTTCATCAAAAAAGAGTCGCAGGAATTTCGTTTGAAGTAGCCGCATTCACAAATTTAAGTCTGGATCACCTCGACTACCACTCCTCGATGAGTGATTATGCGGATTCAAAGAAAATTTTGTTTGATACGCTGCCATCAACCAGCTGGGCTATTGTTAATGGGGACGACGATTATGCTGATTATATGGTCCAAGACACAAAAGCTAAAGTTATCGACTTCTCTTTTGAAGGTAATGGGCAAGTTCAGGCTGAAATATTAAAAACTTCGCCCGATCAAACCGTAATTGATGCAGAGGGTGTAAAATTTTTCACTCCGCTTGTAGGCAAGTTTAACGCCTACAATGTTGTGGAGTCTCTCATTATCGGTACAAGTCTGGGGTACGACGGAAAACTCATTGCTGATACAATTCCTGCTTGTAAAGGTGCTGAGGGCAGGCTCGAAAAAGTAATTTTAAATACCGGATCCAAAAATTATCCGCTTGTTTTTGTTGATTACGCACATACTCCTGATGCGCTTGAAAATGTTGCCTCTACCCTTTCAGAACTGAAACAGGTGAATCAAAAACTGTTAATTGTTTTTGGTTGCGGCGGTGATCGTGATAAATCTAAGCGGCCACAAATGGCAAAAATTGCTGAAGAGTACGGTGATAAAGTCATTGTAACTTCTGACAACCCACGTACCGAGGATCCTGTAAAAATTATTGAAGAGATTAAGACCGGATTTAGCTCTTCATTCTCATACAGGTCAATAGTCTCAAGAAAAGAAGCGATCCATACGGCCATTACCAAAACCGATCGTAACACCATCATATTGATAGCCGGTAAAGGTCATGAAACCTATCAGGAAATCAATGGAATTCGCAATTATTTTGATGATCGTGAAGAGGCTCGCGATGCATTGTCCAAATTAAACCGTAATACAAATATCGGGGAGGATAACTGATGCTATACGCACTTCTCGATTGGTTAAATCAAAATTATGCTCCACCCGGATTCGGTGCCTTCGACTTTATTACAACTCGTACGGCCCTGGCTGCAGTCACATCTCTGATTATCAGTTTAATCATAGGCAGAAAAATGATTCACTGGCTTCAAAAACTGCAGCTCAAAGAGGTGATTCGGGAAGACATCGGGTTGGATTCACACCTAAGTAAGGCGAATACGCCTACAATGGGTGGTGTTATCATTATTCTAGCCACTCTGATCCCGGCCCTGCTCTGGATGAATATGAACAGTATTTACACATGGATGATCATATTCGTGATGTTTGTTCTCGGAGTAGTTGGGTTTATTGATGACTATATCAAAGTTGTGAAAAAAGATAAATCCGGATTACACGGCTGGTTTAAAGTAGGTGGGCAGGTATTTGTCGGACTTGTTTTAGGAGCCGCTCTCTATTTCTGGCCCGCTTTTCAGGATTTTAACACTCTGTCTACCGTCCCCTTCGTGAAAGATGTAAATATTGACTATGCATTTTTTGGAGAAGAGTATGGGTGGCTGATCTACATTCCTTTCGTAGTATTTATTATCACCGCTGTGAGCAACGCCGCCAATCTCACGGATGGACTGGATGGTTTGCTTTCAGGTACATCGGCTATCGCGGGAGTAATTTTAGGAATCTTTGCTTACGTATCTGGGCGCGTTGACTTCTCAAATTTCCTCGATTTAATCTACTTACCCGGTTCAGGGGAACTTACAATTTTTGCGGCTTCACTCGTGGGTGGCTGTATTGGATTCCTGTGGTACAATTCTCACCCGGCATCCGTGTTTATGGGTGATACCGGTTCTTTAGCTATCGGCGGCGCGCTGGGTGCATTGGCTTTAATGATTCACAAAGAGCTTTTACTGCCTATTATTTGCGGAATTTTTATGGTTGAAACGCTTTCAGTCATTATACAAACAACCTATTTCAAGTATACAAAAAGAAAATATGGTGTTGGGCAAAGGGTCTTTCTAATGACACCGATCCACCACCACTATGAGAAAAAAGGTTGGGCAGAGTCTAAAATTGTAGTTCGATTCTGGATTATCGCCATCCTGCTGGGAATTTTGAGTCTTTTAACTCTTAAGCTCCGATGATAGACGTTAAAAACAAACATATCACCATTGCCGGTGCTGCCCGAAGCGGAGTAGCCGCAGCAATCCTGCTGAAAAAGAAAGGAGCCATTCCTTTTCTGTCAGATTCAGGTTCGGTGGATAATGAGTTTGCAAATAAACTACGTGACGAGTCGATTGAGTTTGAAGAGAATTCTCATTCAGAAAGAGCCATGCAGGGAGATTATCTTGTAATAAGTCCCGGTGTTCCTACCTCTTCTCCTATCACTAAAAGGTATTTGAATGATGATAAATCAATCTTTTCAGAGATTGAGATGGCGTCGTGGTTTAATCGCTCACCAATTGTAGCGATTACAGGAAGTAATGGCAAGACAACAGCAGTAAACTGGATGCATCACACATGGAAAACTGCAGATAAAGAGTGCATTGTTGCCGGTAATATCGGATATGCGTTTTCTGAGCTTGTGGATCAAAGTGAAGAAAACAAAGATGTACTGTTAGAGGTAAGCAGCTTTCAGCTCGATCATATCCACACATTCCATCCTACAGTGGCTGTGATTTTAAACATCACGCCGGATCATTTAGACCGGTACGGAAACGATTTCGAAAGATATGCGGCCTCAAAATTCAGAATTGCCGAGAACCAGACATCTGACGACTGGTTCATCTACAACGCCGATGATACTATGGTTTCCGGTTTTGCAAAAAAGCTATCCGAAAGGGAGAATGCTCCTAATATGATGGCTTTTTCTACAGAATCTGAAGTTCATAAAGGCGCTTTTGTTCAAAACGGACAGATAGTTCTACGACTCGATCAAAAAGAGGAGATCCTCATGAATATTGAAGATATCGCACTGCCCGGCAGACATAATTTAAGTAACGGAATGGCCACTGCACTTGCTGCCAGAGCCTCGGAAATTAAAAATGAATTTATCCGCGAAAGCCTGCAAAGCTTCGAAGGTGTGGAACACCGCCTTGAATATGTACGAACCTTCAACGGTGTGAAGTACATCAACGACAGTAAAGCGACCAATATCAATGCGGTTTGGTTTGCACTGGACAGCTTTAATGTACCTATAGTACTCATTCTTGGCGGCCGTGATAAAGGAAATGAGTATCTCGAACTGAGAACCCAGATTCGTGAGAAAGTTCACACCGTTATCGCAATAGGAGAAGCAAAAGAAGCGATTAAAAGTCAATTAAAGGATACTGTGCCAAATTTGACTGAAGCAGAATCTATGAAAGAGGCTGTAAAAAAGGCTTCAAAGGTAGCAAAACGAGGTGAAGTTGTGCTATTAAGTCCGGCCTGTTCCTCATTTGACATGTTTGATAATTATGAACAACGAGGCAAAGTATTTAAAGAATCCGTTTTAGAACTCTAAAAAACATCTGAATAGATAATTGTATTACACAACACCAAATAGCAACGTAGGATCGATCTTCGGCACAACACGCGAAGAGCTTGACACTCCTGTACAGGGAAGTGACCGCATCATCCTTGTCTGTGTATTTATGCTGATGGTGGTTGGTGCAATCGCGGTCTACTCTTCAATTGCCTATTTCGCTCAAACCCATAACACAACGGCGGGATCGTTGGTATTCAGCCATGTAATTAAGCTGGGAATTGCTTTAATAGCAATGATCTTTGCATCAAAGATCAACTACAGAGTATTGGCCCGCTTTAGCCGAATTGCGGTCGTATTTAGCTGGATTTTGTTAATTGCCGTAATGATCTACGGTGATTTGGTTTACGGAGCACGTCGTTCTCTGTCTGTAGCTGGATTTTCGTTTCAGCCATCTTCTTTTGCTGCAATTTCTCTCATTCTCCATGTTGCCGTTCTATTGCATGAAAAACAGGACTACATCAAAGATTTTAAACGAGCATTCATCCCAATTTTAATATGGGTTACCATAACATGCTTCCTGATAGCTCTAGAAGATTTTAGCAGCGCTGCCATCCTGATGGGAATTTCAGTTTTCATGATGTTTGTGGGCAGAATAAGTTCCGTTCAGCTTTTAGGACTGATTTTGATTGGTTTAGCTGGCGGGTCAATGTTGGTATTGAGTTCAGCAGAACGAACCAGTCGTGTTACAAACTACATAGAACAGGTCAAAGACATTAACAGCGAACGGCTGGAATCGAGTAGCGGATATCAGGCGCAGCAGGCACACATTGCGATTGCTCGTGGTGGGGTTATTGGTGTTGGAATCGCTAAAAGCACCCAGCGTGATTTTCTCCCTGCGCCGTATAATGACTTCATTTTTGCCATTATCGCTGAAGAGTATGGAATCATTGGATCATCGGCAGTAATGCTCATTTTTATCATCATTCTATACCGCGGCATTGGGGTTATAGCACGCTATTCCCCGGATGTACTCGGTACATTGATGGCACTTGGAGCAACTCTTATGATTACTCTATATGGCTTTGTAAATGCTGCCGTGGCTACCGGTTTATTTCCGGTTACCGGGCTTCCGATGCCCTTTATCAGCTATGGAGGAACCAGCATGCTGTTTGCCGGCGTGATGATTGGAATTTTACTCAACATTTCGAAACACAACAGACAGATTCAAAACAGATTTTATAACGGTTAATGAAGACGGCCACAACGAACATATCATCCACAGACACCCGCACAGCTGCGGCAGAACCCATCCGGGTTTTGCTTGCAGCCGGCGGTACGGGTGGACACGTCTATCCGGCGATTGCCATTGCGGATGCACTTCGTATGACAGATCCCCGTACAAAGATTTTGTTTGTAGGTACACGTGACCGTATGGAGTGGGAAGCAGTTCCAAAATCTGGATATGATATTAAAAGCGTATGGATTAGCGGATTTCACCGGCGATTGACACCGCAAAACCTGCTTTTCCCATTTAAACTGTTGACCAGTATCATTCAAAGTTTTTCGATCATCAAAAGTTTCAAACCGGATGTAATGGTTGCCTGCGGCGGATTCGCTGCCGGACCGATTGGTTGGGTTGCTGCAAAATTGAATATTCCGATTGTCATCCAGGAGCAAAACAGCTATCCGGGTGTAACAAACAGGCTTTTAGCTAAACACGCTGTCACCATTTTTACAGCATTTGAAGACGCAGAGAACTATCTGCCAAAAGATAAAATCAATCTGAGTGGAAATCCGGTGAGAGGTCAGCTCAAACAGAGTGGTTCGTCAGACGCTCGTAAAGTTTTTGGCTTTAACTCGGAAGCACCTGTCCTGTTGATTTTAGGTGGAAGCGGCGGTGCACTGGCGCTGAACAACATCATGCAGAAAGAGCTGGATCATCTTCACAATGAAGCCGGACTTCAAATCATCTGGCAGTGCGGAAAAAGATATTTCGAAGAACTGAACAAACAGATTGATACGGATTCTTATCCAAACCTGCGACTTACTAAATACATAGATGATATGTCCGCAGCTTACGGTGCAGCGGACTTGGTTGTCACAAGAGCCGGTGCGGGAACCTGCAGTGAACTAATGCTTCTCGGTCAGCCGGCCGTTTTGGTCCCCTCTCCTAACGTAGCTGGAGATCATCAGGCAAAGAATGCCAAATCGATGGTAGAAACAGGTGCCGCTGAACTTCTTGAGGAGTCTGATATTGAGGAGAAATTTTCAGACACAGTTACAACCTTGATAAATGATCAGGAACGCCTTCAGAAAATGAATGATGCCATGAAATCCCTGGCCAAACCTGAAGCTGCAAATACCATTGCAAAAGAAATTTTCACAATTGCACAGAAACAGAACAATGAGTAACAAGATTCAAACACAACCCGTATTTGGCCGAACCAAACAGATCCACATGGTGGGTATTGGTGGGATCGGTATGAGCGGTATTGCTGAGATTCTACTTCTCAGGGGTTACAGTGTTACCGGATCAGATAGCAACCTAAGTGATACCACTGAGCGATTGGAAGAACTGGGAGCCAAAATTTTTACGGGTCATAGTGCATCTAACATCGAAGGAGCAGATGTTGTGGTTTATACCAGTGCAGTCAAAGCTGAAGAGAACGAAGAAACCAAAGCTGCTTTAACGGCTCAAATTCCGGTAATCAAACGATCTGAAATGCTTGCCGAACTGATGAGAATGAAGTATGGTATCGGCATTGCAGGAACACATGGAAAAACAACAACCACTACTCTGGCGGGTCACGTGGTTCAGGATGGTAATTTTGACCCCACAATAATTGTAGGCGGACGTGTACACAGTTTCGACAAAACCAACGCAGTTGTGGGTAAAGGAGACATTGTAATTGTTGAGGCGGATGAGTTCGACCGAACATTCCTTCGCCTCTCCCCTTCAATGGCTGTTATTACCAATATTGAAGCTGAACATCTGGATATATATAAAGATCTGGAAGATGTTAAAGATGCGTTCATCGAATTTGCCAACAAGGTACCGTTTTATGGAGCTGTGATTGTCTGCCTGGATGATTCAAACGTGAGAAGTATACTCCCTGATATTGAGAGAAGAACGATTACTTACGGGTTTACACCTCAGGCGGAAGTACGAGCCATTAATGTCGGTCAAAAAGGATTCAGAAGTGCCTTTACCGTTTTATATCAGGAAGAACCGCTAGGCGAAATTGCATTGATGGCACCCGGCGATCACAATATCAAAAATGCATTGGCTGCAGTAGCTATCGGTCTTGAATTGGGCGTGGAGTTTGAAAATATCAAAAAAGGCCTGGAGCGATTTAAAGGTGTTTTCCGGCGATTTCAGCCTAAGATGGATGATAAAAATATTTTGGTGATCGACGACTACGCCCACCATCCCACCGAAGTGCAGGCAACGATTAAAGCAGCAAGACAGGGCTGGGAAGACAGACGCATTGTTGCCGTTTTTCAGCCTCATCTCTACTCGCGTACTCAGGAGATGTATCAGGAATTTGGACTCTCTTTCTTTGATGCGGAGGTGCTGGTAGTCACGGATATCTATCCCTCCAGGGAAAAGCCAATTGAGGGTGTTACCGGAAAACTGATTGCTGACACAGCCAAAACATATGGACACCGCGATGTACATTATGTGCGCGACAAGCGTGATCTGCCCTCACGTCTGACCGGTATTGCCGAAGAAGGTGATATCGTTATAACCATGGGCGCCGGTGATATTTACAAATTTGGCGAGCAGTTTACTGAATTGATTAAACAGAAATAGATCTCTTTTTGAGTAAGAAAAAATCACATAGCAAACGAAAATCGAAAGAAACTAAGCGCCCTGTAACGCTGATCGCCGGAGTCTTCTTTATTGTAGGTCTGGCTGTTTTGGGAGGATTTTACTTTGAACAGAATACCAAAATCACCGATGTGGACTTTTCAGGAAACCACTTTACCTCAACTGAAGATCTTAAGGCTACAATTGCCGAAATCACTCCGGTTGGAATGATGGCAGACAGTGTTAATTTCGGTATGCTCATGAATTCGGTCAGTTCTCTGCCCTATGTAGATGAAGTAAATGTAACGATGGGTTTTCGCGGTAAGCTTCAATTTAACGTTACGGAAAGAAAGCCGTTGGCTCTATTAATTGATGGGAGCAGAAAAAGCTATGTATCGGAAGGCGGTGTAAAACTGCCAATTATTCCGGAGAAAACGGAAGATGTCCCCCTGGTATATGGATTTGCTGCCTCACCGCTCAGCGACACATTGAAGACCGATGATTTTAAACAGGTGGAAGAATTTTTAACCGCGGCACGAGAGAATCGCTTCGGATGGATAACCATAAGCGAGGTGGCGTGGAACGAACGTGAAGGTGTTGTAGCCCTCACTGCAGAGAACGGAGTGAAACTGCTGTTTGGCCACTCAGATTTTAAAACAAAGCTCAAACACTGGCAGGCATTTTACGGCGAAGTGATCTCGACGAAGGGAATCGAGTCATTCAGCCGCATAGATCTCCGGTTTAGAAACCAGGTGGTCACCAAAGAATAGGAACCCCAATAACACTGATTTAGCAATCAAACAAGACAAGCAGGTAGACATATGGAAATAGAAAATGAAAATGAACGAATTGTAGTAGGCCTCGACATAGGCACCACGAAAGTTTGTGCCGTAGTGGCATCCATTGATGAACAGGACAGAATTCACATTCTGGGTGTTGGAAAAGCCCCGAGCGAGGGTCTGAACCGCGGTGTGGTTGTGAACATCGACAAGACGGTTCAAGCCATTAAAACCGCTGTAGAGCAGGCTCAGCTTGCATCCGGTATTGAAGTAAATTCTGTGAACGTAGGAATTGCAGGCGATCATATCCGCAGCATTCGAAGTAAAGGTGTGATCACCATCAACAATAAGGATAAAGAGATTACGGTACAGGATGTAGAGCGTCTTTTGGAAGACTGCCAGCGCATCATGCTGCCACCTGATCAACAAATTCTGCATGTAATACCGCAGGAGTTTGTGGTGGATGGCCAGGATGGAATCAGCGATCCCGTGGGAATGAGTGGAATACGGATGGAGGCTGAGGTTCACATCATTACCGGATTGGTTTCGGCGGCAAAGAATCTATATCGATGCGTGGAGCGTGCAGGTTTTGAGGTGGCCGACATCATCCTTGAACCGCTTGCAAGTTCTTATGCGGTACTTGATGATGAAGAGAAAGAAGCCGGAGTTGTACTGGTCGATATCGGTGGCGGAACAACCGATCTGGCTGTATTTCAGGATAACACAATTCGCCATACAGCGGTTATCGCCATTGCAGGTAAAAAAGTTACGGACGACATCCGGGTTGGCCTTAGTGTTCTCGACGATCAGGCCGAAAAACTGAAGCAGCAGCACGGTGAGTGCTTTGTGGATATGATCGAGGAAGATGAGTCGATTACCATCCCCGGTATTGCGGGACGCCCGCCCAAAGAGATTACAAAAAGCATTCTGGCCAAAATTATACAGGCTCGAATGGAAGAAATTCTGGAGATCATCGCTATAGAGGTGAAGCGCAGCGGATACGCTGATTCACTTAGTGCAGGCATTGTACTGAGCGGCGGTGGAGCTCTGATTAAGAACATCTGCCCCCTGGCCAACGAGGTCTTGGGTATTGATGCAAAAATCGGGAAACCGTTGGGGCTCTCAGGAGGCCTGATTGAGGAAGTTAACAGCCCGATGTATGCAACCAGCGTAGGCCTAGTGCTTCACGCTATAAAATCCGGAGGTCCGGAGAACCAGGCGATTGTGCCGTCATCCACAAAAGGTTCAGGTGTGGAGAAAGTGATGAACAGCATCACACAGCGCATGAAGAGCTGGTTTAGAGAACTCTGATCGAAGGATATCTGAACAGTGAGAAACAACAAATAGCAATCTACAGACAACACACATTAGCAATCATAAATAAGGAGTAACCATGGAATATAATAACACACGCTTTAGCTTCGACGAGAAAGGTCAGGATAATGCGAAGATAAAAGTCATCGGAGTCGGTGGCGGAGGCGGTAACGCCATCAACAATATGATCCAAAAAGGATTAGACAGCGTTGAGTATATCGCACTAAACACTGACGCACAGGCACTGAAAAATAACTCAGCCGATGTGGCCATCCAGGTTGGTTCGAATCTTACCTCCGGACTTGGAGCCGGTGCACGCCCCGAAATTGGACGGGAAGCGGTAGAAGAGAATCGCCACGAAATTGATGAAGCGGTCGACTCGGCCGACATGATCTTTATTACTGCCGGAATGGGTGGTGGTACAGGTACAGGTGGTGCACCGGTTGTTGCCGGCATCGCCAAACGAAAAGGAATTCTTACCGTTGGCGTGGTAACCACTCCATTTCAGGTGGAAGGAAAAGTTCGGATGAAATATGCCCTTGAAGGTATTACCGAACTGAAAAAAAATTGTGATACTGTCATCGTGATTCCAAATGAACGTCTGCTCGATATCTCCGATGAGAACACATCGCTGATGGAAGCCTTTGAACAAGCCAATCACGTACTTTATAATGCAACCCGCGGTATTTCGGACCTTATTTTGATGCCGGGTCTGATCAACCTTGACTTTGCCGATGTTCGCACAACGATGATGGACGGTGGAGCTGCCATTATGGGATCTGCTACAGCAAGCGGACCAGACAGAGCTGAAATTGCCGCACGAGAAGCAATCAACTCTCCCCTGCTTGATGGAGTGAGTATTCGCGGTGCACGCAACGTATTGGTGAACATCTCTGCAGGTGCCAATCTGGGAATGCGTGAAACTACTACGGCAACCAGTATCATTCAGCAGGAGGCCGGAGAAGATGCGGAAATCATACTGGGTACAGTTCTTGATGACGCCTTTGAAGATGAGCTGCGGGTAACGGTTATAGCAACCGGATTTGAACTAAGCGAAGACAAAACAAAAGCCCGGGTTGCCCCCAACAAGAACAGCGATTCGTCTTTGAAAACCAAAAGTACTAACCTGCCGAAAGCGAGCGACATTGCCAAGCGACACAGCAGTACTCTGGATGGGCCTTATTACAAAGGTGAAAAGAACCTCAAAAACCTCGACACACCGGCTATTCACCGGCGAGAGGTCAAACACATGCGTTCACAGGAAGAGGTGCAGGCAGACGACGATATGCAGCACCGCGAATCTATTGAACGAAAAAAGGCGAGCAACGATAATACCAGCGTTTCTAATCGGGATGAGCGCATTGACAAGCGTGACACCGAGCAGCCCGCATTCTTAAGGAAAATCATGGACTAATCCACCAATCTGAAACGGATTTATGATTGCTATTAAACCATAGATAGGCTTTCTCTGCCTATACTATAGATTGCTAAATCAAAAAGGAGTTCCTTTGACCGGGGCTCCTTTTCTTTTTTAATTACATATGTTATCTCAAATCATCTATTTTCACACAAAATACTGGTACGTTCACAAAAGATTATTCTATGCTTAAAACGTTACTTCTTGTTTTCATTTTTGCAATCAATCCGCCGGTTCTACTTCCAGATTCTTACTCTGACGATAGAATTGATCACATAAGCAAAGTTCAATATCAATCTGAATACAGCTACTGCAAACCGGATGAGGATCCGAATTTTTCACGGATCTACGAGGATGAGCTATACTACTATTACACCGGCAAGAAGGTAATTAGCGGGCTGATTTATCAAACCAATAAGGATGCACCGGTAACTTTTGACAGCCGTACCGATCAGGCGTGTCAATTTGAACTCACACAAGGATTTCAAGTAGATATTTCACTACTTGATGAAGACTTCTCGATTCACAGTGCCTGGGAAAAAGCACCCGAATGTGATCCATCTGAGGGTGAACCCTATCTTTCCGGCATCTATTCCCTAACCATTACGGGATTTAAAATCTCCAAAGCATATATTGATAACTACGATCCACAGCGTATTCGGAGTCAAATGGATATGCGTCGGTTTGAGTTTTATGCAGACTATGATAAAGTTGATGAGGTGATTGCTCCCGCCGAAGTAAAGTGCCCAGTTGTTTTGCGGTAGGTCTATACCGGGCTAGTGCTCGTAGATCATTTTTCGCGTCATACCGCCATCAATCACAATGTTTTCCCCATTGATAAAATCATTTTCAGGATCGGTTAAAAACAAGCAAGTCCTTGCAATATCATCCGGTTTCCCAACTCGTTTGGATGGATGCTGTTCATGGTCTATATCACGAAGTTTCTCGTAGTCACCGGTATGAATCCAGCCCGGACTGATACAATTTACCGTGATGTTATCTTCTGAATATGATAAAGCCTGAGAGTGTGTCAGCGCCAGCAATCCTCCTTTTGATGCGGCATACGCCTCTGAATTTTTTTCCGACATCAATGCACGTGTTGAGGCGATGTTTACAACAGATCCTTTCTCGTTTTTCTTCATATGCGGAACTACTTCACGGGTCATAAGAAAGCTTGCCCTCAGATTGGTATTCAAAATCTGATCCCATTTTTCTACAGACAATTCATCCGGGCGGATAAACTCTGAAATTCCTGCATTATTAATCAATACATCAATTGTAGGGTATCTCTTGAGAGCTTCTTTCACGAGGTTTTGAATCGATTTGGGATCGGATACATCACAGTAAATATACTGCGCCTGCCTGCCATCGCTTAACAATTCATCCTGCAGAGCGTTTCCGTTTTCTTTATCCAGATCAGCAATCACCACGTTATAGTAATTCCATGCAAAAGCCTTCGCTACGGCTTTGCCTATTCCATTCGATGCTCCTGTTACGATTACTGTACGATTCATAAGATTTAGGATTTACTTACTATCAAAATATTTGATTATCTGATTATTAATATCCCTGATTTTTAGTGCTTCAACAAAATCACTATACAATGTTCTTCATCTATATCTGCAATTAAAACTATTGTATATCGAATCCATAAAAAAACCCGGTACAGAAATCTGCCCCGGGCTAAATGTTCACCCCAAACAATGAACATGGAATTAACGAACATTAAATATTTACTCAATATCCCAAGTATTTCCGCTGTTGAATAGATCGCTGACACTTTCAAATGATGAATGTTCACGAACGGTTGCAATGCGGTCGTGCACGGTTTTATCGAAATTGGGTTTATCCACTTTTCGGATTACCCCCATAGACACTGGAAATTCAGGAAGTTCCAATTTGGCAAGTGCCAGTTGCAGAGCTGAATCCGGTTCATGGGCATCGTGATTCAAGAAGGTCGGATCGTTTTCATCATACGGTGCCTTTTTAAGCTTCATCCCTTCCAGCTTCAATCCATACTGCTGATCTTTACCGTACACCATTGGTTTTGCATGCTCCAGAACAAGCTGGTTGTCGTCTTTAGTGTCTTTTCCGGTTATCTGCTCATGAATACCATCTGTAAAGATCACACAGTTTTGGAGCACCTCAATCACAGACGTTCCTTTATGCCGATAGGCCTCCATCATCACCTCTTCCATCAATTTCGGATCTTTATCGGGCACTCGGGCAAAAAATGTAGCTCCTGCACCAATTGCAACTTCACCGATATTGAAGGTATTTTCATAGTTTCCTTCAGGTGCTGTTTTGGTCTTAGTACCCTCCGGAGTGGTTGGTGAGGATTGCCCCTTGGTCATCCCGTAAATCTTGTTGTTAAAGATGATGATGTTGAGATCAATATTCCTGCGACAGGCGTGGATAAAATGGTTCCCACCAATAGCCATACAGTCACCGTCGCCTGTAGAGACCCAGACATTCAGTTTCGGATTCGCCAGTTTTGCGCCTGTGGCCACCGCAATAGCCCTTCCATGAATAGAGTGTATTCCATAGGTATCCAGATAGTAGGTTATTCGTGATGAACAGCCGATACCGGATACACTCAGAAAGTTCTCCTTGGCATGATCCATCTGAGCGAATGTCTTCTGCATATTCGCCAAAATCATATAATCACCGCAGCCCGGACACCAGCGTACATTCTGGTCACTCGCAAAATCCTTTCGGGTCAATGCTTCGTTCTTATCTTTTACGTCAGTCTGCATAACTAATTCGTTAATGTGTTAATGATTTCGGCTTTGATTTCGGAGGTAAAAAATGGCTGCCCCTGAATCTTGTTGTACTTCCTGTAGTTAAACTTCGGAAACTTGGTTTTCAGATAATTCGCAAATTGTCCGTTGTTCAATTCACACACCAGAATCTGATCGAATCGGCTAAATACCTCTTCTGTGTTCTCGGGCAATGGGTTGATATAATTGAAATGTGTAAACCCAATATTCTCTTCACCCTCTTCCAGCAGTTCTGTTACAGCCGTATTAATTGCACCGTGCGTACTGCCCCAGCCTATAACCAGTAATTTCCCTGATTGTGCACCAACCACACTTTGACGCGGAAGTTTTTTGGCAATCTTCGCAATTTTCTCTTCACGAATTCTGGTCATCTTTTCGTGATTCTCAGGCTCGTAAGTCAGATTTCCGGTATCAATCTGTTTCTCCAAACCACCAATGCGGTGCTCAAAACCTTTATCACCCGGACCTTTCCAATAGCGGGTCAGAAATTCGGGATCTCGTATGTAGGGCTGCCACTCATCGGCGCTTCCCTCAAAATCTTTGATTTTTATATCCGGCAGATCTCCATTTTCCGGAATTCTCCACGGACTTGTACCACTGGCCAGATACGTATCAGACAGAAGAATGACCGGTGTTGAGTGTTCCATGGCTAGTCTGGCAGCTTCGTAGCTGTAGTTGAAACAGTCATCCGGAGAACTGGCAGCCAACACTACAAGCGGAGCGTCGCCATGGCGTCCGTAAAGAGCCTGGTTCAGATCACTCTGCTCAGTCTTGGTCGGTAATCCGGTAGACGGACCCGCACGCTGCACGTTTACAATTACCAATGGAATTTCTGAGATCACGGCTAATCCGATCGCTTCTGACTTGAGTGACAATCCGGGACCGGATGTTGTTGTGATCGAAAGATTGCCACTAAATGATGCTCCAATTGCAGCACAAACCGCCGCAATTTCATCTTCAGCCTGGAAGACAATGGCTCCCATGTCTCTTCTGGCTGAAAGTTCATGCAAAATTTCGGAAGCCGGAGTAATCGGATAAGAGCATAGAGACAGTTTTCTTCCACTGTTTTCTGATGCCGCTAAAAATCCCCAGGCAATGGCTGTATTTCCATCAATATTCCGGTAGGTACCTTTCTGCATCTTTGCTGGCGGAATAATGATTGATGTACCAATGATCTCAGTGTTCAGAGCAAAATTAAACCCGGCCTCTAAAGCCAGTTTATTCGCCTCGACAAGGACAGGTTTCTTACTAAACTTCTTCTCAATGAACTTAATAAGAGTATCCAGCGGTCGGCCAAACATGTATGTGACAAGCCCCAGGGCAAACATATTCTTGCTTCGGGTCATCGCCTGATTTTCCAGTCCTAAATCTTTAAGAGCTTCTTTAGTCAGGGAAGTAGCCGGTGCTTCAATAACTTTATAATCATCAAGAGATTTATCTTCCAGCGGGTTTTCTTCGTAGTCCGCTTTCTTCAGGTTTCTTGATGTGAAGCTATCCTTATCTGCAACGATGGTTCCGCCTAACTTTAAAAATCGGAGATTCGCTTTTAAAGCAGCCGGATTCATAACCACAAGTACATCTACTTCATCGCCCGGCGTGTAAATTTCCGTTCCGCCGAACTGAATCTGAAAACTGGACACACCGCCCACACTTCCCTGAGGCGCTCTGATTTCGGCCGGAAAATCGGGAATGGTAGTCAAGTCAAGCCCGGCCTGACCTGATGCTTGGGAAAACATATCACCCGTTAACTGCATACCATCACCGGAATCTCCGGAAAATCGAACAACCACTTTTTGCATGGTTGGTGTCAATACATTATTAGCCATGAGCCTGTGTGTTAAATTTTTATTTTGAAGAGAGAGTTCTCCCTTACTATTATCCGTGCAGGAATGTTTGTCTTTCCAGAAGCACATCTTCACTCTCTTCGTGCTCGGGGTGAGTTATAATACAGTCGGGTACCGGGCAAAAAGCTACACACTGCTCCTCATCATGAAAACCTTTACACTCCGTACATTTATCCGTAACAATAAAGTAGAACTCATCTGAAAGCGGTTCCTGCATTTCATCTGCGTCAACTTCATTTCCGTCTTGAAGGGTTACCGATCCGGAAAGGTTTGTCCCTTCTGCCATGGTCCATTCTGCTCCGGGTTCGTAAATAGCTTGGTTTGGGCACTCCGGTTCACACGCTCCGCAGTTGATACAAGTGTCAGTTATAAAAAGAGCCATAATTGTATTTTTTTAGTTGAAGATTAAAATCTTGGTTCCGTTTAAATGCTCCATTAGGAGATCTGAATCCATCTTTTGAACTAAAGTAGATATTTAGACAAAAAACTCTAAATAAAAGTAGTGAATTTTGTTGCAGCTTCCAATATCACCGGATTCCACCGGGTTAATTTAGATTCACTATAGATTAGAAACCGCCTGATTCCTTTAATAGGATTTATTCGAAACTGTTCAAATAAAATATCTATAAACAAGACTCCATTTCTTACTTAACTTGAGTTCTACATAAGAATCTTGAATATGATTTCCCCTCCTGCCTGCCCTCGAAACGTCGGGGTGTAAGGAGGGGTTGGGGGAGGTAGCCCTGATGACTTCAGGCTTCAAACCTGTTTCGATTTTGGTCACAACCATACCAAAGTTCCTTCCTTGAAAAGGAGGAGATTTTTCAATTCCTTTACATTTATTTTAAATCGAACTCATGTTACTTGAGGTCTTCCAGCCGAAATCCCTGAAGGATCTTAATATAGTTGGCTCGTTCAAACGCACTGGGATCGGCAACCGATGCAGAACTCATGGCACCTTTCATCTCTTCCAGAGACTGATACTCCTTCTCTTCCATCCAGACTTTCATCTCACTTAGCATGAACTTCAGTGCATCAGGTCCTCCATAAAGCAGCGCCGAAGCCATCATGGTCACATCAGCTCCCGCCAGAATCATCTTAACCACATCGTGTGCAGTATGAATTCCGGTAGTGGCCGCTAAACTGCCTTTAATATGCGGTCTCAGCATAGCAATCCATCGTAGCGGAAGTCGTTTCTCGAACGTACTGCTAAGATTGAGATTTGGATTCACATCCATTGCCTCCAGATCAATATCCGGCTGATAAAATCTGTTAAACATTACCAATCCATCAGCCCCGGCACTCTCCAATCGAGTAGCCATATTCGCAAATGCGCTGAAGTATGGACTCAGTTTCACAGATACGGGAATAGAAACTGCTTCTTTCACTGCTTTCAGATCATCTATGTACATCTGCTCAACTTTTTCTGATGTAAGAGTGGGGTCAGCTGCGATGTAGTAGATATTTAACTCAATGGCGTCGGCACCCGCCTCCTCCATTTTACTTGCGTATGCCATCCATCCTCCTTTTGATACACCGTTCAGACTGGCGATTACAGGAATATCTACTGTTTTCTTGAGATTTTGAATCTGCTCCAGATAATCTTCCGCATGGAGATTGTGGTACTCATCCGGTTCAGGAAAATAACTGAGCGCCTCAGCATAGCTTTCACCCGATGTAGTCATAAAATGATCCAGTGCTTCATTTTCGCTGGAGATCTGCTCCTCAAACAATGAGTACATCACCAGAGCGGACGCCCCGGCATCTTCAAGTTTTTTCGCTGTATCCAATTCACTCGTCAATGGTGAGGCTGATGGAACCAGCGGATTCTTTAAGGTCAGTCCAAGATATTTGGTCTCTAAATTCATAAAGCGTTCTGTTTTATAAAAAGAATAATTTTGAGTTGAGCCCGGATTTGATTTATATAATCCGGGCTGCTTGTTTTCTGATTCTAATTGCCTGATCCGTTTTCGGATTCTCCATTTTTCTTAACAGGATCGTATACTTTCTCCATCTCTTCGTATACCCTCCACTGTTCTTTCACTTCAGACTGAGCCTGTGTCATCAGCTGTTTTGCGACTTTGGGCTGAGACTTGGCAAGCATCAGATAGCGCATTTCGTTGTAAGCGTATTCCTCGAGGTTGATCTTCGGCGGTTTGGAATCGAGCTGGAATGGATTCTTGCCTTCCTCCTCTTTACGCGGATCGAATCTGAAAAGAGGCCAGTAACCTGAATCGACAGCCAATTTTTGCTGATTCAATCCAAACTTCATATCGTAGCCGTGTGCTATACAGTGGCTATACGCAATGATAATGGATGGCCCCGGATAACTTTCCGCTTCAAGCACAGCTTTGATCGACTGCATATCGCTGGCCCCCATCGCTACACGAGCTACGTAAGCGTGTCCGCCTGCAACAGACATCAGACCAAGGTCTTTCTTACCTGTTCGTTTACCGGCCGCTGCAAATTTTGCCACCGCTCCTAGTGGTGTCGCTTTCGAGCACTGTCCACCGGTGTTGGAATAGACTTCTGTATCCATCACCAGAATATTGACATCTTTTCCGCTGGCAAGAACGTGGTCCAGGCCACCATATCCGATGTCGTATGCCCATCCATCACCGCCAAATATCCAGACACTCTTTCGAACCAGGTAGTCGGCGATGCTGGTTAGCATTTTGGCTTTGGAATCATCTGTTTTTCCAAGAGCCTCTTTCAGAGTCGCAACTCTTTCCCTCTGCTCGTAGATACCGGGCTCTGTGGTTTGATCTGCATTCAGAATTTCCCCAACCAGTTTCTTATCCACGTGGCCGTTCATATTCTGAAGCATTTCCCGTGCCTGTTCAGCTTGCTTATCGATGGTCAGTCTGAATCCAAGTCCAAACTCTGCGTTGTCCTCAAACAATGAGTTAGACCATGCGGGACCCAAACCCTGACTGTTTTTCGTATATGGCGTAGCCGGCAGATTACCTCCATAAATTGAGGAACAACCTGTAGCATTGGCAATCACCATTCGATCACCAAAGAGCTGTGTAACCAGTTTGATATACGGCGTTTCACCACATCCTGCACATGCACCGGAGAACTCAAACAGAGGCTCCAGGAATTGAGACCCTTTTACAGTCTCAACCTTCAGTTTGGATCGATCGTATTCAGGCAGATTCACGAAGAAGTTCCAGTTCTCTTTCTCTTGCTCCAACAGCGGATCGATCGGTTCCATATTCAGAGCTTTATGGCCAACTTGTTTACGATCTTTTGCAGGGCAAACCTCTACACAAAGCTCACAACCTGTACAGTCTTCCGGTGATACCTGAATACTAACCTTGGTATTGTCGGGCCATTCACGTCCTCTGGCATCCATATATTTAAACGATTCAGGTGATGCTTCAAGCAGTTCACCGTCAAATGCCTTCATACGAATCACGGCATGCGGACAAACCATTGCACACTTACCACACTGAATACAGATGTCCGGATCCAGTACAGGGATTTCTTGTGCTATATTTCGTTTTTCCCACTTAGTGGTTCCTGTTGGGAATGTGCCATCTGCTTCAAAAGCGCTGACCGGCAGATCATCACCATTTCCTGAAATAATTTCTGCAATCACTCTTTGAACAAATTCAGGTGCTTCCTCGGGTACCGGCGGACGCATCTCCTGCTCAGAGGTAACCTTTTTCGGAACCGGAATTTCAAACAGATTTTCAATAGAGTTATCAACTGCCTTGTAGTTGCTTTGAAGGATTTTCTCTCCTTTCGCACCGTAGGCTTTCTTAATTCCATCCTTGATAAGCTGAATGGCTTCATCGCGTGGAAGTATATCTGATATTGCAAAGAAGCAGGTCTGCATTACCGTATTGATACGAGTGCCCATTCCATTTTCGCGGGCAACTTTATAGGCATCAATGCTGTATAATTTTAGCTCCTTCTCAATAATCTGTTCCTGAACTTTTTTGGGAAGATTATCCCAAACCTCTTCCTTTTCAAATGGAGCATTGAGAAGAAAGGTAGATCCTTTTCTGGCCTTTTTCAGCATATCCAGCTGATTCAGAAACTGGAACTGATGACAGGCAATAAAATTAGCTTTGTCAATGAGGTAGGCCGACCGTATAGGATTTGGGCCGAAACGCAAATGGGAAACTGTCGTTGCACCCGATTTTTTCGAATCGTACACGAAATACCCCTGTGCGTAATGGTCGGTGTTGTTCCCGATAATCTTGATGGAGTTCTTATTGGCACTTACCGTACCATCTGCTCCGAGTCCGTAGAAAAGACCTTCAAATACCTCTTCATCACTGTCCCAACCGTCTGTGCTATAGTCAAGACTGGTATGAGTAACATCATCATTGATCCCGATGGTAAAGTGATTTTTGGGCTTCTCTTCATCCAGCTCATCAAAAATGCGTTTCACCATAGGCGGTGTAAACTCTTTGGAAGACAATCCATACCGACCATTAATCACTTTCAGATCTGCTGGCAATGATTTCCAGCCCTCCACTCTGTTCTCTTGAAGCGTTGAAACAATGTCGTTATAGAGAGGTTCTCCGGCACTTCCAGGTTCTTTCGTTCTGTCTAAAACAGCTATTCCCTTAATGGTGTCGGGCAGAGATTCAATCAGATGACGCATACTAAACGGTCTGAAGAGTCTGACCTTAATGAGTCCAACTTTCTCTCCGTTTTCATTCATTTTATCAACAGCTTCGTGCGCTGTCTCCGCGCCGGATCCCATCAGGATGACTACTTTTTCTGCATCTTCAGGTCCATGATATTCAAACAGTTTATACGAGCGGCCGGTCAACTTTCCAAACTGATCCATTGTTTTCTGAACCAGTCCGGGGGCTGCATTGTAATATTTATTACCGGTTTCGCGAGCCTGGAAAAATACATCCGGATTCTGGGCAGTTCCCCGAAGAAGCGGATTGTCTGGCGTTAAAGCACGATTCCGGTGCTCAATAATTTTGTCATCATTGATCAGCTGTTCCATCACTTCAACGGGAATCTGATCAATCTTCTGTACTTCGTGTGACGTTCTGAAACCATCAAAAAAGTGTAGAAACGGTATACGAGTTTCCAGTGTGGCCGCGTGTGAAATCAATGCCATATCCATCGCTTCCTGTACACTGTTGGAACTCAGTATAGCCATGCCTGTCATTCGCATCGCCATGGTATCACTATGGTCACCAAAAATAGAGAGAGCGTGTGTAGCAACGGTTCTGGATGCGACATGCACAACTGCGGGTGTCAGTTCACCGGCAATTTTATAGAGGTTGGGCATCATTAATAACAGACCCTGCGATGCAGTAAAAGTAGTCGTCAAAGCACCGGTTTGCAGGGCACCGTGCATGGTGCCGGCAGCTCCTCCCTCACTCTGTAGTTCAACAACCTCAGGAACGGTTCCCCAGATATTCTTTTTTCCGGCCATCGACCACTGATCAGACCACTCTCCCATTGGAGATGCCGGTGTAATCGGGTATATGGCAATTACTTCACTGACTTTATGTGCAACGTATGCGGCTGCTTCATTTGCATCTAACGTGACTTTTTGGTTTGACATAATGTTTTCTTTGTATGGTTTTGAATCGATACTCGTGTATTCGAAGTCGTTACTTACTTTTTTGGGGTGGAGGTTTCACTAAATCGGCTAATGAATTTCCATTCCTTAAATCCTCCGCCATTGTCTCCAGCGTTTTTGTTTTAAAGAGATGAAAAACCTCTTCCCGAATTCTGTGGTACTCATCATGAATCGGACAGGGATCATTTTCATCACACTCTTTGTGTTCAATTCCGCATTGTGTAAAAATGTCCAGACCATCAATGGCTTCAACTACATCTACAATATGAATAGAATCTGCTGGTCTACTTAGTTTGAACCCTCCTGTAGGGCCCTTCATGGAAACAAGCAGTTTTTGTTTAACCATAGATTGTAAAATCTTACTTAAAAAGTGCTTCGGAATATTTTGCTCAGCAGCGATTTCACTCAATTCCACATTTTTTTTCTGGGATGAGTGGCAGGCGATATAAAACATCGCCTGTAATCCGTAATGACACGATGCTGAAAACATTCTGTTGAAATTCGTTTAAAATTGATATCTGAAATTGAGTCACTATTTTGGAAGGAAAGATTCCAGCATCCATCTCATCTTCTCATGCTGCTGCATAAGAGCTGTTACAAAATCAGCTGATCCCATATCATTCAGATCTTCAAAATCACGAATACAATTTCGAAGATACTTTATAACACTCTCATGGTCCTTCATCAGGTTTGAGACTTGCTCTCCTGAATCTGTAATTTCTTTTCCTTCTTTAAGCTCAGTCAGTTTTAGAAATTCACTCATTCTGCCGGTACTCAGAAAGCCAATCATTCGGATTCGCTCGGCGATTTCATCTATCACTCCTTCAAGCTCACCGTACTGCTCTTCGTAAAATGCATGCAGTTCAGCAAAATTTGCGGCTTTAATATTCCAGTGATAGTTCCGTGTTTTGATATAGATCACATGCTCGTCAGCGAGCAATTTCTGAAGTTTGTCAGCGACTTTCTTCCGGTCTGATTCTTTTATTCCAATATCCATAGTACTC
>NZ_JAWLDW010000030.1:0-26109 GCF_041686455.1 Rhodohalobacter sp. | reverse complement strand
CAAAACATTCACGTCTCCGTCCGTGGTTCAGCTATCCGGGTTTCACCGAATGTTTATAATACAAGAGGAGATTTAGAGAAGGTGGTTGAGGCTTTGGTTTGATCACGGCTTACGGCATAGGATATACGGTGTACGGTTTATTCTCTCTCTTCAATTTTTTGAGTAAAGTTGTAAAGCATTCGACCGATATGATCTAACTTTTCATCAAGTGCCTTAAAGATATTTACGTCAGTTAGTGAACCTGTATCAAGAAGTGTTTCAAGGTGGTCACGGGTTTCTAATACAGATGAGTGAGAATAGGTCAAAAATCTGATATAGTCGTTTTTATACTTTCTTCTCCCATAACCCTCTACAATATTTGACCGAATGGATTTTGATGATCGGCGTATCTGACTACCTGTTTCATAAAGTTCAAACCTTGGCAGGTTAAGTGACATTCTATGGATATCAATAGATATCTCTCTTGCCAGTGACCATATTTTTAATTTCTTGTAACTCATAAGAATTGAATTTTGGTTCTTCTTTCTTTGTAAGAGCATCTATCACCAAAATCCTTACAATTTTGCGCTCAATTTTAACATACCTGGGTGCTTGCCGTAAGCCTTACTTCTTAAACCGTACACCGTATAAATAAAAAAAGCCGTGCTCCCCATCCGGGAACACGACTCCTTCCATCTAACTGTTAGGTTGAATAAATCTAGTTATTACTCTGAATGACGGTATTGGTAACATGTACAAGCCCGTTAGTGGCCGGAATATCACCGCTTGTAATCTCAATATTCAAGGCAGGTTCTGCTTCTTCAGCCGGAACTTCACCCTGGAAAAGATGACCAATTATAACGTTTTGTGCCTGCTCAGGATCTTCTCTCAGTGCATCCAATTCGGAACCCAGCTCTTCAAATGCTTCATCCGTAGGTGCAACTACTGTGAAAGGGCCCTGTTGTGCAATCACGTTATTTAACTCTGTTGTTTCCAACAACTCTGCAAGAATTGTGTGATCATCGCTCTCATTAATTACATCCACTACATTCCCGCTTTGCGCAACAGACAAATTAATACCTGCAATGAGAATGAGTGAAAAAAGTGCTGTAAAAATTCTGGAAGTTTTTTTGAAAGTAGTCATAATAATTCGTCGATTTTTGGTTTCGAGTTCAATGGAGTATACAGGATTTTTTTCGGGATTGTTCCTGCAAAATCGTTGATTAAATGTTTTAGAGAGCGATTCTGGCTTGTTTTTAACACGGTTTAAAATTTCAACCCCCTTCAGTTTGGCTCAGATGGGATTCTCAGAATCTGTTTAAACGTTGTATAAAATGTAAACGGTGGAATATATTATCGGACTTTTATCAAAAAAGTGATCAAACCGTGTGAATTCGTTATATTACAGGTCTTTCAAAATTTGAAGTTTAGATCAGGATATGTCACAGGCCGCTACCAAAACCAAGGAAAATATCATCGAACAAGAAGCAGCCCGGAGGAGAACGTTTGCGATCATCTCCCACCCGGATGCCGGTAAAACCACTCTGACCGAGAAACTGCTTCTCTATGGTGGCGCTCTGCACGAAGCGGGTTCAATTCGCGCACGCAAAGCCACCCGCCACGCCGCGTCCGACTGGATGTCGATCGAGCAGGACAGAGGAATTTCCGTGACATCATCTGTGCTCCGGTTTGAGAAAGATGACATTAAGTACAACCTGCTGGACACTCCGGGTCACAAGGATTTCTCTGAGGATACCCTGCGAACTCTGGTGGCTGCCGACAGTGGCCTGATGGTGATTGACGTTGCAAAAGGTGTTGAGGAGCAGACCGAAAAACTGTTTGAAGTCTGCAAAATGAGACGTGTACCGGTAATCACTTTTGTGAATAAGTGTGACCGTCCCGGTATGGACCCGCTGGAAGTACTCAGTAACGTAGAGAATAAACTGGGTATTGAAGCGATACCCGCAAGCTGGCCGGTTGGGTACGGTCAGAAATTTCAGGGAATTTATGATCTGATCGGAAAGGAGCTCCATCTGTACCGAAAGTCAGAACATGGAGCCAAGAAAGCAGAAATGGAAATCTTCTCACTGGATGATGGATTGGAAAAGACCAATCTGTCTGAGGCTGAAAAGGAGCAGCTACAGGAAGAAGTGATGCTGATTGAAGATATGTTTGCCGATATGGATCAGGACAAGTTTAAAGTAGGTGAGGCATCACCTGTATTTTTTGGATCGGCTCTGAACAACTTCGGACTGGATGTGTTTTTAAAATATTTCTCCGATTTGGCGCCCTCTCCGCAGATTTACTCCGATGCGGATGGAGATGAGCGGGAGCTGAATGAACCTTTTAGCGGTTTTATTTTCAAGTTGCAGGCCAATATGAACCCGGATCACCGGGATTGTGCTGCCTTTATCCGAATCACATCCGGAAAGTTTAAGCGTGGACTGAATGTGATTCATGAGGGCACCGGTAAAAAAGTAAAAATGTCTACTCCCCACACGTTAATGGGAGATGAGAGAAATATTCTGGAAGAGGCCTACCCCGGAGATATTGTATCATTGTTCAGCCCCGGATTTTTCAGAATCGGGTCTACGCTTTACGAAAAGGAACCGGTACGTTTTAACGTAATTCCTCTCTTTACTCCGGAGCACTTTATGAAGGTATCCACCAAGGATCCATTCAAACGGAAGCAGCTTCGCGAGGGACTGAAACAGCTATCGGAAGAGGGTGTGGTTCACGTCTTTGAAGTGCCAAACGGTGTTGGGAATGAGCTTTTGTTAGGAACCGTGGGTGTTCTTCAGTTTGAAGTGGTTCAGCACAGAATGCAGGGAGAGTACGGAGTGGAGCTTCATATGCAGCCGGTGAATTATCACGCTGCGCGCTGGTTGCCTCATGAGTCAGATGAGATCATCAAAAAACTGGAGAGCAGCTACTCCACGCATGTCACGAAGGATATGGAAGAGAATCCGATTGTTCTGTTTGAGAGCGCTTATGCCCTGTCACAAGCCGAAGAGAAAGTGGGTGGCGAAAATCTGTTTAAGTATAAGCAGGATTGATTTTTATTGGCGAGATGCGAGAGGGCAGATGCCAGTACGGGTATCGAGTTAATTACAGGAATTCATTAATCCTGTTAGTAGTGAGAATGTTGAGTTCATTTTCTCTGATAGAGTTCTTAAATCAGATTTTTGGACAATTTTAAGCTTGATTGACACTTCAATTTGAGCATCTAATTCAACAAGAGAAGATCTTGCAATTTCATAAAATCTGCTTTTCTCAGTTTTAGATTTTCTGGATGCTCCCTCACTCAAATTTGATACTATAGATACGGAAGCTCTTCTCATCTGTGATATCAATCCATATCGTTCATTTGATGGATAACTTCCAGTTAGTTTATAAATCTCGGCAACGAGGTCAATACTATATTTCCAGACAGTTAGTTTTTTATGGCTTAAATTTAACATGATGAATATGATTGTAATGTTAGCGGTTAATTATAAGAGCGAAAAAATCAAACCCCCTTACAAAAAATTATTAACTCGCATCTAGCATCTTGCTTCTAGCCATTCAATTCAACACCCAAATCGCTGCTGTGAGTGCGGTTGCAAAACTTACCCATAAAATATATGGCACCATCAGCCAGCCGGCAGCTCTTTTTCTCTGGTAAAACAGGTAAGTAGTGATAAAAATAGCGACCAGTAAAAAGAGAATTTCAATGAGTGCTAATCCAACATTCTGGATGTTAAAAAAGATTTGAGACCATAAACCATTCAGGGCTAACTGAACGAGAAAAGCGGTGAGTTCAATCTTTGCTGCTTTAAATCCAAAGTCTTTCCAGACCAGCCAGGCCGCGATTCCCATCATAGTGTAAAGCAGAGTCCAAACAGGACCAAAAAGCCATGCTGGTGGGTTCCAATCCGGCTTGTTTAATGAGCTATACCACTCGGGTGAAGCAATTCCGGGTGAAACTTGTGCACCGGTCCATGCAACAAAGTAACAGAGGGCCAGCCACAAAATCAGACCTGTAATTTGAACGGGGAGAGTAAGTTTTAAGGTTTTCATATCTTTGGGAAATTAATAAGTAAAAGGTCACATCGTGCTTTAAGAGAAGGTTAACAAAATTTCATTGCGTATGATTGATATGTTTTGCTTAAACTTAGACTCCATTATTCACTATGTAAAGCTTTATCAATGAATCAAAGTTACGTTAAAACCGAATTGTCTGCCACATTAATCAAGCCTCTCTACCTGTTGCTGTTCGTCTTTTTTGGTTCAGTTATTTCAGGCTTTGCTCAACAAACTGTTCCTCAACCCGACCAGTATATTCTGATGGAAGCACCGGAAATGGGAGAAATCTGTAAGCTTCCGCCAACAGATATCAACAGAAACTATTTTAAAAAGGCAGAAGAGCGCTATAGAAAAGCGAACGATGAAGTGCGGTCTGCGAATTTTGAAATAAACTACGTAAATAGCTGCAGTGACGGCAGTGAATGGCCTGCGGAGGCTCAAACTGCTTTTGAGTATGCCATGGGTATTTGGGAGACGTATCTGCAGTCAGAAATTCCCATTCGAATTAATGCCAGCTGGATTGAAAGAGATGGCAATGTTTTGGGAAGTGCCGGGCCTACATTGGTTGCAAGGCCATCTAATGGAGAAGAGGACACTTGGTATACGATAGCTCAGGCCAGTGCAATGTCGGGTGTAGATCAGCTGGCTAATAATGACTTTGGTGAGGAGCATGATATTAACATCAATATGAACTGCAATTTTGATGACTGGTATTTTGGAACAGACGCGAACACACCAACCGGTCTAATTGATTTTGTGACCGTTGTAATTCACGAAATTGGTCACGGTATTGGATTTATAGGCTCAATGAATGCTGAAAATGGTACTTCAGGTAGCTATGGAATTGGAAGCAACAACTGGCCATTTATTTATGATCGATTTGCAGAAGACGGTCTTGGAAATGAATTACTGAATACATCTGAATTTCCAAACCCTTCTGTTGAACTTTACAGGGCTTTAACCGGACAGAGAGACGGTGTTTACTTTAATGGAATTGACGCACGAAGTGTTTTTGGCGGACAGCGGATTCCGCTTTATGCTCCGCCTGAATGGAATGGAGGGTCTTCCTACTCACACTTAGACCAGAGTATTTTTACTCAAAGTCAAAATCTGCCCAGTGCTCTGATGCGTCCAAGAATTGACAGGCAATTTGCAATACACTCGCCGGGACCTGTTTTCTGCGGTATGCTGAGCGATTGGGGATGGCCGCTGGGAAGCAATTGCCTCGAGTTGGTTGGCGGTGAATCTCAGATTGTAATTAGCAATGAGACCACTGAGGACGGCCTGAATTTTGGAGTTGCCAATGTGGGCGACAGAGTAGAGCGTACTGTAAGTTTCGGAAATGATGTGAACTCAGAGGATCCTCTTTCATATAATATTACAATTGATAGTGATGATTTTGTGGTATCACCTGCAGGATTGGCTTCAGGTAATTTAGAGCCCGGAGAAAATGTTGATGTGACTATCCGATACATTCCCAGAAACGATCGAATTCATGAGGGAATAGCAAGAATTACTCACAACGCAAATAATGCCGTAAGCCCAATTTCTTTAAATCTGACCGGGGAATCTCTTCGTGAAGATGAAATTGCCCGGCTCGAGGATAACTACCCGAATCCGTTTAACCCGACAACAACTATTCCATACGTGTTGCCGGAGACATCAGATGTTCGCCTGGATATCTATAACGTAAGCGGTCAGCTGGTTCAAACATTGGTGAATAGTCAGCAGCCCGAGGGAAGATATAATCAGCCGTTTGAAGCCGGTGGTTTAGCCAGCGGAATGTACTTCTACCGCCTGATTGTAAACGACAATGTGTTTGTGAAAAGACTTTTATTGGTTAAATAAGGTTGGAATTATTTAGTGATGGAGTTGAAAATGAATTTACCCTTATTATGAAGGAGGGGAAGTCTTCCAATACATAATAGGAATATATTATGTTTGTGTTTATGCGGCTAAGGGTTGGTAGAGTATTTACCTTTTTATCAAATCTCAGCCAGGTCTCTTAAAAACTGCTCAAACTCAGGAGTATCATACTTTGCGAGTCCCTGCTTCTCCATCATCAGCCTGCCATCTCCTGAAATTACATAGGTGGTTGGAATTACATTGCCTTCATAGGTTCCGGGCACCTTCGTTCGGAAGTGATATATCGGCATATTAAAGCCTCTCTTTTCCATAAACTGTTTCGCCTTTTCGAATTCATCATCCATCGAAACCAGAACGAATTTAACATTGTCGGACTCCCTAAACTGTTGATACAGTTTGTTGATGGATGGCATTTCTGCGATACAGGGAGGACACCAGGTCGCCCAGATATTCATGAAAACCACTTCACCATCAAAATGGGCAAGTGAGATGACCTGTCCGTCTTCATCTGCCATATAAAAATCCCGGTTTGCTTCGGGAAATGTATCTGTAACAGACGGTATGGATGGTTTAATCAGTCCGGTGGCCAGCAGGCCTTTTTGAAGAGTTCCGATTACAGGTGTATGTAGTCCGGTTAGATATAGAAATGCAATTACTCCAATTATGGCACCCCATTCGATGAGCGATCGCTTGCGCTTTTTTGCTTTTTCTTCTTTGTCTGTCATTTCAAAAGGTTTAATCCATAACTAAAAAGCCGGAGGCATATTGCTCCGGCTCTGCAGTTGCTAGAGAAGTGGTTTTTTTTAAGTGAATTCGATATTGGTATACTGATGATGAGTTTGACAAATTCTCCCCTAATAAGGGGAGACTGAGAGGGGTGTAAATTCTAAATTTTATCTCGAACTCACGTAATTTTACGGTCGAATCTTGATATCCACTTTGCTTCCGGAATCTTCACTCTGATTCTGTATGGAAACGGTTTGCTGTACCCGGTTGGCAATCTCTTTCAAGCCAATTGCGGCAGGAGATGCCGGATCAGATGCGACAACAGGAGTGCCGGAGTCGCTTGTTTCACGAATCTGTTCCCTCAGTGGTACTTCACCCAAAAATGGAACTTCAAGATTTTTAGCAAGATTTCTGGCACCGTGTTTTCCAAAGATGTAGTATTTCTTTTCAGGCATATCATCCGGCACGAAGTAGGCCATGTTTTCGACGATACCTAAAACGGGGACATTAACTTTGCTGAACATCGCCACACCTTTCCGTGCATCATCCAGGGCCACTGTTTGTGGAGTGGATACGATTACAGCTCCGGTCAATGGAACGGTTTGTACAATGGTTAGCTGAATGTCACCGGTTCCCGGAGGGAGGTCCAGAATCAGATAATCCAACTCACCCCACTCCACTTCCTGCATAAACTGTTTTACGGCACTTGTTACCATAGGGCCACGCCAGATCATGGCCTGATCGGTATCCACCAGAAAACCCATGGACACGAGATGCACGCCATGCTTTTCAATTGGGATCAATTTCTTCTGAGTGGTTATATTAGGCCTTTCTTTCACATCAAACATGGTGGGAACACTTGGACCGTAAATATCGGTATCCAGAAGCCCTACTTTTGCACCGGTTTGAGCCAGTGCTACAGCCAGGTTTGCGGCTACTGTTGATTTACCCACTCCGCCTTTTCCGGAGGCAACAGCGATTACATTTTTAACACCGGCTAATATGGGTTCTTGCTGAGGCTGTTGTTGCTGAGCCTGTTCCGGAGCATCATCTCCATCCAGCTCACGCTGCCTTGAAATGTTGATCCCAACCGTGATATCGAGAATGGCTTCTTTATCGGCAAATTTATGTACAGCCTTTGTACACTCTTTTTTCAGATAATCAGCGAGACTGTCGTCTTTTTTTGGCAGCTCGAGAGTAAAAGCCACATATTTATCCTGAATGATCAGATCTTGAATCAAATCAAGAGTAATTAGATCTTTTTCGTATTCAGGATGGACGACCTGTGAAAGTGCGCTTTTAATTTGTTCTTTATGGATAGACATAAATGTTTTACGTGCTTGAAATTGTTACCTTTCAAAAATAAACAGAATAAGGACTAATTTAAAAGATCAACTGAAAAGAAATAAGATACGTGGAGTTCATTAATTGAATATGAATTCAGATATCAGGTAACACACAGTTGAAATGAACGAAGGAACTTTATAACGAGAAACAGTTTATAAAATTTATGTCTAAACAAACTCCATTCCATCAGGAGCACGAAAAACTGGGAGCGAAAATTATTGATTTTGGCGGATTTGATATGCCCGTTCAATATCAGGGAATCAAACAGGAGCATATGGCCGTTCGGGAAAGAGCCGGACTGTTTGATGTATCCCATATGGGAGAGTTTTTTGTCCGCGGCCCCAAAGCACTGGAGCTGATTCAGAAGGTTACGATTAACGACGCATCGAACTTGGTGCCCGGAAAAGCTCAGTATACGGCAATGTGCTACGAAGATGGCGGTATCGTGGATGACCTTCTTGTATACATGCTATCTGACGAAGAATATATGCTGGTGGTCAACGCCTCGAACATCGAAAAAGACTGGGAATGGATTAAAAAGCATAATACAGCAGAAGCTGAAATTGAGAATCGCTCTGACGACTATGCACTGCTTGCACTGCAGGGACCCAAATCGATCGAAATTCTGAAAAAGCTGACCGAGACCGATGTCTCTGCAATTAAATTCTATACGTTTGAACAGGGAGCGGTTGCCGGTGAGGGTGATGTGATCATCTCCGCAACAGGCTATACCGGTGAAAAAGGGTTTGAGCTCTATATTGATACCAAGAAATCAGACGCCCTGAAGATCTGGAATGAACTGTTGAAGACGGGTAAAGAGTATGGCCTTGAACCGGCCGGGTTGGGCGCACGAGATACTCTTCGTTTGGAAATGGGCTTTGCTCTATATGGCAACGATATCACCAAAGAGACCAATCCGATTGAAGCAAACCTGGGATGGCTTACAAAATTGGATAAAGGTGATTTTATTGGCAAAGAAGCTATCGCCGAGGTAAAAGAGAAAGGAAGAACCCGAAAGCTAACCGGCTTTGTGATAGATGAGGGCAGAAATGTACCTCGCTCGGGATATAAAATCCTGGACAAAGACGGAAATGAGATCGGTTTTGTAACAAGTGGAACACAATCCATCTCTTTGAATAAAGGTATAGGGATGGGTTACATTCATGTGGATCATGCCAATGAGGGTGAAGCCATACAAATTCAAATTCGAAAAAAAGAAGTAAACGCAACGGTAACAAAGCCGCCATTTTACAAGAAATAAGAAGTATGAGCAGTACAAATAATATAGATGTATTTTTTTCGGCACAGTCGTTTCAGGAAAATGAGCTGAGAGATAAATCGGTAGTTGTGATTGATGTTCTTCGCGCAACATCAACTATAGTAACAGCTATGATGAATGGCGCTAAAGGTGTAATTCCTGTAGAGGATATGGGCGAGGCCAGCCGAATTTCCCAAAGTGTGGATTCAGATAATTATATGCTCTGCGGAGAAAAAGACGGAGCTAAAATTGACGGCTACGATCTTGGTAATTCGCCGTTGGAATATACCCGTGAGACGGTGTCGGGTAAAACCCTGATTTTCAATACAACAAACGGAACCAAGGCGATAAAAAAATCTCTTGGATCGTCTACGATTTATATCGCCTCATTTCTGAATTTAAGCACTATTGTGAAAGCACTCAGCGTGGAAAAAAATGAGATTGTGCTGTTATGTGCCGGATGGAAAGGCCGGCTGGCACTGGAAGATATGTTGCTTGCCGGGAATATAATCTACAATTTATGTGACGCACAGCTATCGGATGATGCGAATGATGGGGCTAAAGTGGCATTTGGTCTATACGAAAAATATTCCGATGATATTAAGTCGGTAATCTTTCAGTCAAATCATGCTCAAAGATTGAAGGATGTGGTGGGACCCGACGACATTGACTACTGTTGCCAAACAGACGTTACCGATCAGTTACCTATTTTGCACGACGGAATTATCTCGACATAATATGGCCAAAAAAAAGCAGAACGGTTTTTTCAGTAATTTTGACTATTCCCGAAAGATGGAGGTTACGGGAATTTTAATTATGGCAGTTTCAGGACTGCTATTGCTGAGTATCGCCTCATACAATCCGGCGGATTACGCTATTGTAAAATCTTTGGACTCAAGCTCTCTGTTTCAGATAAATCAGGGACCGGCACTTCGTATCAGCAACTGGCTTGGTATGCTCGGTGCTTATATCTCCTATACCTTAGTCCATACTCTGTTTGGATATACAAGCATCATCATTCCAATTATCATTGCTTCGCTGGGCTGGTTTGTATTTCGGCAAAATGATTTGGGTGAGCTGGGTTGGCCGGCCGCCTACGGACTTTGGATTATGGTTTTGGCTTCTACCATATTTGGCTGGTTTTACAACCGGTTTGAGGTCTACTCAATGTCCTGGAGCGGTAACTCAGGAATTTATGTAGCTGGAATTCTGGAAAACATTCTGGGCCTAGGTTCAATTATTCTGCTTTTGGTACTGCTGTTTGTATCGTTGCTGATACTTGCCGACCGTGATCTGCAAAAGACCTTTGAGGTATTGCAGAGCTGGAAGTCTGACTTAAAGGGAAAACGTGAGCAGAAGCGCAAGGAGAAAGAGCGCAAAAAAGCGGAGAAGAAACGCGAAAAAGAGGAGAAAGCGGCCATTAGAAAGCGTCAAAAAGCTGATGCCGCAATGAAAAAAGCGGATGAAGATAAAAAGCAGGCTGAAAGTGTACTGCCACCGGCTTCTATCGATGAAATTGTAGAAAAATCACAAAAAGAAGATGAAGAGCGTGAAGCACAACGCAAAAAAGAGAGTGCCGAGCTGGAAAAACAACCGCCAAGGGCTATTCTTGAAAAGAGTCCGGATAAGACTGTAGAAGATGATGACGACGATGTAGAAATTTCAGTATACGTGGGTGAAGGTGATGAAGAAGCCAGTGATAAAGAGCTGGACCGCCTCAATAAGAGCAAGGCGAAAGAAGTGCCCGTCATCAAATACAAATTCCCGGGAATTGATCTGCTGACTTCACCTCCAAATGAAGGAAATGAGGTGGACCTGGAAGAGATTAAGGAGAATAAGCGGATCATCCTTGATAAGCTGAAACGCCACAAAATTGAGATTTTAGGAATCAACGCGATTGTTGGTCCAACAGTAACACTTTATGAGCTGGAACCGGCACCGGACGTAAAAATCAGTAAGATTGAGAGCTATGCCAATGATCTGAAAATGGCCACGGCTGCACACGGTTTACGTATTATTGCTCCTATTCCGGGACGTTCAGCGGTGGGTATTGAAGTGCCAAACAGCTCGCGAGAAACGGTGTTTATTAAATCGGTAATTAACACGAAAAAGTTTGTAGAGACAGATTACGATCTGCCGGTAGCCTTTGGGAAAACGATTGAGAATGAAGTGTTTATGGTTGATCTGACCCGAATGCCTCACCTGCTCATGGCAGGTGCTACAGGATCCGGTAAATCGGTTGGTATCAATACGATTATTACCTGTCTGCTTTATAAATGTCATCCCGACGATCTGAAGTTTGTAATGATCGATCCGAAGAAGATTGAGCTTTCTCTCTACCGGAATATTCAGAATCACTATCTGGCAGTATTGCCGGGTTCTGATGAGCCGATTGTAACCGACACCACCCGGGCGATGGAGACGCTGGAGAGCGTTACCAAAGAGATGGATGAGCGGTATGATCTTCTGAAAATGGCGATGGTGCGCGATATCAAATCATATAACGAAAAATTTGATACCGGAGAACTGGACGAAGACCTGGGGCATCGTCACCTGCCATATATTGTGGTGGTGATTGATGAGCTTGCCGACCTGATGATGACGGCAGGAAAACAGATTGAAGAGCCCATTGCCCGCCTGGCACAGCTTGCCCGCGCAATTGGAATTCATTTGGTAGTGGCCACACAGCGTCCATCCGTGAACGTAATTACCGGTACCATTAAAGCAAACTTCCCGGCGCGGATTGCCTATCAGGTAGCTTCGAAAGTGGACTCCCGGACGATCCTTGATACCGGCGGTGCCGACCAGCTTATCGGGCGCGGAGATATGCTCTTTTCGAATGGCGGTGGAATGACACGTATACAGAATGCCTATGTGGACACCGAAGAAGTGGAACGTATTACCTCGTTTATTGGATCACAAAAAGGATTTAAAAAGCCGTTTCAGCTTCCTGTTATTGAAGATGAAAATGAAGGAATTCCCGATCCGCTTGATGACATTGATGACTACTTTAAGGAAGCTGCAAAGATAGTGGTACTTCATCAGCAGGGGTCGGTATCACTTCTTCAGCGTAAACTGAAAATCGGGTATAACAGGGCAGGGCGTATCATTGATCAGCTTTACAATGCCGGAGTTGTAGGGCCCTATCAGGGAAGCACGGCGCGGGATGTGAAGGTTGATGACGAGGATGATCTCGAAGAGATTTTTGAAGAGCTGGATGTTTAATACCCATTTTTGATACTGTGGGAGGATCTTTTGCGTTGAACGGGAACTGCATATCGATTAGGCAGTTAACAGGATAGAGATATTTTGATATAAACCTTTTGAGGAGGCTATTATGAAGCGACAAAAAATTATTATTTCAACACTGGTACTGAACTTGTTTCTGATGGGAAACCTGTTTGCACAAACTCCTCAGTTCGACAGGCTTAAAGAGAATTTTGAGCAAAACCGAATATTTGAAGCCGATTTTTCCCACCTATATAAAGACGCTTTTACCGGTGAGGAGCAATACTCGGAAGGAAAAATCTGGATTGGCAAAGAGAGATACCGGATAGAAGGCGATCTTCAGACCATGGTTGTAGATGGTGAAGTTTCTACGGTTTACGATCAATCCAGAAACCGGGTGATTATCAGTGATTATATAGAGGAGGAAGACGACTTTGCTCCATCACGGATGCTTCAGGGCGTGGATGAATCTTTCGAAGTTAGTGAACGAAGTCTGCAGAACGGAAGCGCAGAAATTACTCTTACCTCAGACGACCCGTTTACGGTCTTTAACACCGTTACAATTTTTCTGAACGGCGAAGGGAATCCGGAAGAAATTGTAGCTGTTGATCAAGCAGAAAATGAGTTGGTAACAACATTCAAAAACGGCAACTTTACCGAAGAATCAAAGGATCTGTTTAGAGTGGAAGTGCCGGCTGATGCGGAACTTATAGACATGCGCTACGATAGCGAATGAAGAAAAAAAGAATTCTAAACATACTCATATCTGTAGCAGTAGCCGTATTGTTTGTGCAGCTGGCGGTGAGAAATGTAGACCTTACCGAACTTTGGCAGCAGATGAAATTGGCAACCTTTTACTGGTTGCCTTTTTTTGTTTTGTTTCTCTTGGCAAGCCATCTGATGAGAGCAGAACGATGGAGATTACTTTTAGCTAATGACGGACAGCGCATACCGCGATCAACACTGTTTGCAGGAGTCATGCTCGGATATGTTCTCAACAACATTGTTCCGCGGCTTGGAGAAATATCACGGCCCGTTTATGTTGCCAGGAAACAAGGGATGAGTTCAAGTAATTTAATTGGGACAATTGTGGTAGAGCGCCTGTTTGATCTTGCCACAATGATGGTTTTGATTGTATTTGTATCGTTCTATTTGATACGCGATATCGGACTGCTGGAGCAACTTTTTGGAACAGAGAGCTGGCCATGGTATGCTTATCTTGGAATTCCACTTTTTTTCCTTCTGGTTATTGTTGGAATCTGGCTTATTTACAAAATTTTGAACTATAGTGATAAAAAAGAGCCATTCAGCAGTTCAATACTGAATAATATATTAGGTAAAGCTCGTTCATTCACTGAAGGAATGATCTCAATACGCCATGTGAAGAACTGGCCTATGTTTTTACTGCTAACAGCAGGCATTTGGATTGGCTATATATTTATGACCTATTTGCCGTTTTATATGATGGAGTTGCAGTCTGCGTACGGTTTAACAATGAGTGACGCGGTTGTATTAACGATGGTATCATCCATTGGTGTTAGTATTCCCACTCCGGCCGGAATTGGCTCCTACCACCTTTTGATACAGCAGAGTATGCGGCTTTTGTACAATATTCCATTAGTTACAGCTTTAACATACGCCACCATCGCTCACGGCGTTACAGTAATTTTGGTGTTTATAATCGGGCCGATTTCACTTTGGTGGGATAAATACGCCACACTAAGAGCTGGAAATCCAAATTAATTGATTAGTTTCTTAAGAAGATCAATGAATTTTTATAAAAAAAGCAGTTAGTTTCTTTCTGATAAATGATGAATAGTTCTGAATTTATGAATCGACTTTTATTTGCATTATTGCTCACCTCCTTAACCCTATTTGCAGGAGTGAAAGCAGTTGCTCAAGATGCACAACAGGAATCCGGTACGCAGCAGACTCTTTTACCCGAAATTGATCCGCAGGACATCGAAATCAGAAGCCAGTTTCAGGCTCGGTTTCCCGGGTTGAGACGGCAGCCAATTCTGGGCTTTAATCCAAGGCCGCGTGTATTTCAGATCGATCCGAACCGAACACCATTTTTTGAAGATGAGGAGACTGTTGTAGCCAACCTGCCGATTGGCGTAATGGATCGGCCTGAACCGCCTAATTACATGCCTCTCGGTTACTCAGATCCCAAAAACGGATTTGCCAGACTCGGAATAGGAAGTTACTTCACGCCGGAAGCAGATGTTTATGTAGTTGGCAGGCTGAATGATAAAAACCGTGTTTCCGCCAACATAAACCATTTGTCTACGGATGGTCACCTGGACGATTTCAAGGATTCTTTCAGAAACAGTAAGATTGAAATGAGATCGGTACACCGTGTGTCGGGAAAAACAACGGTACAGACAAATCTGGGTGCTAAGTCGATGTTTAATCACTATCCGGGCATGGTATTACAGGATGGAGAGCCCGGAGATGATAACACCCGCACAGAAGCTTTTGGCACGTACGGAGGATTTGATCTGAATTATGCTGAAACATCACTCAGCGGCGTGCGTGTTGCGCTGGACGGATTTTCTAATCAGTTTGATTTAACATCAGACCTCCCTCAACTCGAAGGCGACGCTATAGAGTGGGGTATTAAAGGTTTGGCAGAATATTCAAGACTTGGAAGTAATGTGGAAGAAGTACACCGCCTAAAGCTAGCAACCTCTGCAGGCGGTTTTGATCCATTGGACTCAGAGTCCGGAAGCTGGTCTGTAACGAAAGTAACCGCACACTACGAACGTCTTTTTAACTACAAAACCGAAGTTAAAGCCGGCGCGGGTTTCTCAGGCGTAACGGACGCCATAAATGATTTTTCACTGTACCCGGTTGCGGATGTATCGGTTACTCACAACTTGTTTTCCGGGTTAGATCTGAGAGCTCACTTATCCGCAGCTCCGAAGGTCAAGAATATGGGGAGCATATATTCAAAAAATCGGTATGTAGATTTTAACATCCAGCTGGAGCACCAATATGAATGGAGAGGCTTGGCAGAAGTGCAAATTGAGCCTGTATCCGGCTCAACATTCAGTGGCGGGGTATCTTATCAATACATAAAGAATTACCTTTATTATACCCGGAACAGCAATGTTTTGAATGCAGGCGCGCAGATTCCGCCGGTATTGACAGAACGGTATTACGGGTTGAATTTTGAGAACGCAAATATCTTTAAATTATATGGTGCTTTCTCTCAGGATTTGAAACCTGACGTGATTTGGATTCAAGCAGATGGAGCGTGGCAAAGACCAAGACTCTCAAATGACGAAAAAATTCCTTTTATTGAGTCGTTAAGCATTAAAGGAACGATAGCTTTCCGCCCGTTTAGTCAGTTAGTTGTTGAAGGGTGGGGAGAATATGTTGGAAGCCGTGATGATTCGGGAGGAAATTCACTTCCATCATTTTTCAACCTCGGTGGTCGCTTTGAAATTTCTTTGGGCGATCGGCTGGGAGTCTACGGCAAACTTGTTAATTTATTAGACGAGAAGTACGAATTGTGGCAAGGATACCCTGAAAGAGGTTTTCAGGGATATATTGGAATCACATATCTATTTTAAAGATGAAATCTACTTTTATAAAGGCTTTCAAAGAGGTTCTTCGGGAACAGATCTTGAAAAAAAATAAGGTCGAAATTAACGGTTTTGGGACATTTGAAGTTGTGCATCGCAAGCAACATCAAAAAACCTACGAAAATGGCAGGGTAGTTATGGTTCCACCGGCAGACGTTGTAGAATTCAAATCTAAGGTGAGGAGATCGAATGAAAATTAACAGAGCGAAACTGGTAGAACTGTTAGTTGAAAAAACCGGGATGGATGCTGACGAGATAGAAAGTCAGCTGAAGCAACTAATTGATCGAATTCTGGATGCTGCCGAACGCGGAAAAGCACTTGAAGTAAAAGAGTTTGGCATGTTCTACTTCGATGAACATGGTAATCTGAAATTCGACCCTGCAGATGAACTCAGTACAGAAATTAATTTCAAATACGCCGGTATGGAGCCGGTTGAGTTGAAACCGGCGCGGGACCAGGATAGCGAGACGCAGGCGAGCGATCTATCTTACGAAGAGGAAGCCGACGAGACGGAAGATGAACCCGTTTCTTCTACCGGATCCGATATGGACGAAATTTTTGGCTTTAACGCTGACGATCAGGATTTGGACGAAGATGAAGGCCCTATTGAAGATGACGCAGAAGGTCCTGACGGAGGTGCTTTGATCTCTCCGCCCGATAAGGTAGATCGCGATATTGACCCATTTTCGGGACTCTTAGGTGATGCCTCATCGAAGATGAAAGGCTCTGATGAAGGGGACAAGGATAAAGACGCAGATGAGGACGATCCATTCTCGTTCATTCCTGAAGAGTATGAAGAGCAGGAGACCGAAGAAGATGATGAAACAACGAAAGATGAGGAACTAGAGCCAATCCCGGGACTGGAGAAAGAGGGAGAGGATGACAAAGATCTTGAACTTGATCCTGTTTTTGCTCTGGATGATGATGTGGAAGAGATTGAGGATGATGATTCTGATGATTTAAGTAAAATTTTCAATGAAGCGGAACCTGAAGTTTCAGATGTTGATGAGAAGCAGAAACAAGATTTTGTTGCTGCTAAGACAGCAGAGTCCAAAAGAGATACCAAATCTAAAATAACAGATGAGAAGTCGGAACAGCGTGATCCAATTACCATGGTCATCAGTGTTGGACTGATAATTATTTTAATTGTGGTTGGCTTTTTAGTTATCCCGTCACTTTTTGAATCGGATGATTCAGGAACAGAAGCGGTTACCGATCCGCCGGAAGAACAAGTTGATCAAACCCCGGAAGAGACTCAGTCGGTGATCACGCCGGTGGAACCCGAGCAGGAAACTGAAGTAATAGAAGAAGAGCCTGTCGAACAGGATCCGGAACAGCCGGTATATGGCTTAATGGGCGACCTGGTAGACGAAGCGAATGACGGGTACTCTATTGTACTGCACTCTATGGAGAGTGAAGCAAGAGCCCGTTCAGAAGCAGAACATTTAGCATCGGATGGTTATCGGGTTTTAGTAACTCCAAGACTTGTGCAAGGCGATACAGTTTGGAGAGTAAGTGTAGGTCAGTTTTCTACAATTTCGGACGCTCAGCAGGCGGCTGCAGAACTTCCCAATCCATACAGCTCAAATAACTTTATTCAACGAATACAGACCAACTAAATAAATACATGAATATCATCTCGTTTTTAATGCTTCAGGCTGATACAACAGAGGCAGATTCACTTGCTCAAATGCTACAGGACGAAGCCTCAATGTCATTTTTCGAAATTTTATCTCAGGGTGGCATTTTAATGATCCCGCTCTTTATCCTTTCTGTATTAGCAATCTATGTGATTGCAGAACGGTGGCGAACACTTGAAAATTCACAGATGGATGTGAATAGCATGCTCAATAATATTGAGTCGCTGTTGAAGTCGGGCAGCCAACATCGTGCCATTCAATATTGTGAAGAATTTGACAAGCCGCTTGCAAGGATTTTAAAATCCGGTATCCGCCGGTTGGGTCGCCCGATTCGGGATATTGAACAAGCAATTCACAATGCCGGAAAAAAAGAGATCTATCAGCTTGAAAAGCGAATGAACTGGCTGGCAACCATTGCCAGTGTTGCACCGCTGATTGGTTTCACCGGAACGGTAACCGGTATGATCCGCGCATTTATGGATATCCAGTCTCTGCAGGGGAATGTGAATCCAAGTGTACTTGCAGGTGGAATCTGGGAGGCGTTGATTACAACGGCCGCCGGATTGATTGTAGGTATTATCGCACTTGGTTTCTACAATTATCTTGTAGGTAAAGTAGATAGAATGGTTTTTGAACTCGAAAATGCTTCTGCCGATTTTGTTGATCTGCTGCAGGCACCATCTCCGAAGAAACGTCAGGAGGGGTAATTCATGGATTTTCGTAAAGACAGTGTCAAATTGGAGCCGTTGTCCATGTTCTCGCAGTCGGGACTGACGGATATCATTTTGCTGCTGCTGATCTTTTTTCTGCTGACGTCATCATTTGTAACCAATTTCGGAATCCGTGTGAATGTTCCGCAGGCTGAATCGAGTGTGACGAATAATGCTCAGCAAATTTCTGTTGCAATAACTGCTGAAGGAGAATTTTTTGTTGACGGTGAACAGGCCTCGAGCGGAAATTTATCCACTATAATTCGGCAAGTGTATCAGAATAAGCCAAGTGCTTCGTTAGTAGTACGTGCCGACCGCGATGCGAAAGTAGATGATGCGGTTCGTGTGATGAATATTGGTCAGGCACTGAATATGAATATTGTAATGGCTACGGAGCGTGATTAAAATTTATGTTAGACTGGTTCAAATCTCATTTTGATAAAGAAGACCAATTTGGTCTTGCTGTAACCGGTGCGATCCATCTTGTTCTGTTTATTATTGCTATTCTCTACACCATCAATATGGACCACGACAATCGTCCGGCCTACATAGAAGTTACGCTTGGCGAGTTCAGAAGTGGTACCGTAGCTGAACAGGCCGAGGTGCAGGAAGAGGAAGTGGCAACCCGACCAAATCCTGCAGAGACAGAACCGGAAGATCCGGATCCTGAAGTTACTGAGCCTGTGGAAACTCCTCAGCAGCCCGAAGAGGAAGTTGCCAAACCGGTAGAGCTGCCTGAACAGCAGGAAGAGATTCAGAGTGAAGAGGTTGTTGAGACTCCCGAAACAGAAGTTGTTGACCCCCAAAATGTGGAGGTTGAAGAGGAAGTTGAGGAAGTGGAAGAGCCGCCGGTAGCGGAGGAAGCTGAAGAGATTGCTGAAGGTGTCGACAGCAGCGGAGTTGAGGAAGGAACAACCGGGGAAACTAATGTTGATGAGGGAACCGGCAGTGACCCAGATCGCTCTGCACCTTATGAACTGCAGTGGGAAGGAGATTTAGAGAGATCGCCTATGAATCAGCCTCTTCCGGACAATCAAACTAACGAAGAAGCTACGATTACAGTTCGGTTTGAAGTAAAACCAGACGGTTCACTTGGAAGAGTTGTACCGTTGAAAAAAATGAACCCTGAGTTAGAAAACGAAGTGATGAGAACCCTCCGCAGCTGGAGATTTTCACGGCTCCCGTCCGGTGTACCGCAAGAGTCGCAGTGGGGGAGAATTACCTTCCGCTTTGTGCTGGATTAAACATCAATCGATTGTGTCTTTTTTCCGCACTGAAGCTGATATTGTTTTGGCGTTAATCCGGTTATCTCTTTAAAGAGTTTAATAAAGTGGCTCATGCTTGAGAATCCAAGTTCGTAGCAAACATCTGTTACATTTTTTCTCTTCTTACGAAGCATTTTACGTGCTATTTCAATCCTCTTGCCATTAATATATTCAACCGGGCTCATACCAAACTCATTTTTGAAATAGCGATAAAATGAGGCTTTACTCATACAAGCTACAGATGCGAGTTTTTTGGATGAAATGGGTCCGTTTAGATTATTATGGATGTAATCGATAGCTGCTGCGAGACCGCTTCTTGTAACGTGGTTTCTGTAATTTTTTAGAAGAAGTGCTCTTGATTCAGTTTGCAGCATGTGTACAATCAGTTCAGAGGTGTTCAACTCTACAAGGAGGTCACGCTGTTTATTTTCCTCGGTGAAAATATGGAATAGTTTACGAATCAGCAGATCTACGGAGCCTGTATTTTTAAAATGAACTGAGTGCGTAGAGTCGTATTCCCAATCGCCCGAATATTTACTTCGGGGAATCATGTCGTTCATTTTTGCCACAACATCATTAACTCTTGAAAGCGGAAGTTCAATGGTAATGCACTTGGTGGGTTCATCCATTTTTGCATCGGGGAAATCGATATGAATGGTCTGATCCGGCGGAAGAACTAAACTTTCACTGGGCACAAAATCAAAGGGTTTCTCCTCTCCGGAATGAATAACCTTTTTGCCCGAAATCATCCCGCAATACATAGGGTTAGAGGCGTGAAGCTCAACTCTGTTTGCTTCCATATAAGTGTCATATACTGAAAAAACAGCATCGTTTCCTGCAAAGCTGGTTCTGTTTTCTACAAGTTTTTCGGGGGAAGATCGTGGCTTGTTCATGTCATAACTTATTAATGAATATTTCGTCAATTGACAAAATAATTACTTTATATATACACATTTCACAGAAAATGTGAAACAATATTGAGACAATAAAGCAACTTTTTGAGAAAATAGATCAAGATTGGAAGCGCTTTTTTTACCAAGTTGGTTTTACAATCCCAAATTAAGAATTGGAGTCTAACATGTTACATGAGCGCCCGACGTTTAAAGAGAAGTATGATAATTACATTGGCGGTAAATTTGTGCCGCCTGTAGATGGAGAATATTTCGATAATATTTCTCCGGTTGATGGAAAACCGTTTACAAAAGCGGCCAGATCGAATGAAAATGATATAGAAAAAGCGCTGGATGCGGCACATAAAGCGGCGCCCGAGTGGGGCCGAACGTCGGCAGCGGAGAGGGCATCAGTGCTTCTTAAAATGGCGGATATTATAGAAGAGAATCTTGAATATTTAGCGCGTGTCGAAACCATTGAAAATGGTAAGCCAATTCGGGAGACGATGAACGCAGATCTGCCATTGGTTGTAGATCACTACCGATATTTTGCCGCTGCTATTCGTACTCAGGAAGGTGGAATATCTGAGCATGATGCTAACACAGTTTCGATTAATCTGCCCGAGCCACTGGGTGTTGTTGGCCAAATTATTCCGTGGAATTTCCCGCTGCTAATGGCGACCTGGAAAATTGCCCCCGCCATAGCCGCAGGTAACTGTACAGTTGTAAAGCCTGCAGAACAAACACCGGCAAGTATCATGGTAATGATGGAGCTGGTAGGAGAGGTTATCCCACCCGGAGTTCTGAATGTGGTAAACGGGTTTGGTCCTGAGGCAGGTCAGCCACTGGCCACCAGTGAACGGATTTCGAAAATAGCGTTTACCGGCGAAACCACTACCGGCCGGCTCATCATGCAGTACGCATCAGAAAATATCATTCCTGTAACTTTAGAGCTGGGCGGGAAGAGTCCGAATGTATTTTTTGAAAGCGTGATGGATGCGGATGATGAATATTTCGATAAGTGTCTTGAGGGTGCTGCGATGTTTGCACTGAATCAGGGAGAAGTATGTACCTGTCCTTCCAGGATACTTGTTCAAGAGTCTATAGCAGATGCTTTTACTGAGCGAGTTATTGAGCGCGTTAAAAATATTAAAATGGGACACCCGCTCGATGATGAGACAATGGTTGGTGCTCAGGCTTCGAATGACCAATTTGAAAAAATATTGAACTATTTCGAAGTGGGACGCGAAGAGGGAGCTAAAGTACTGGTTGGCGGCGGTCGTGCCGAGGTTGGTAAAAATAATGGCATTGGCAGCGGCTACTATGTTCAGCCAACGATCTTTAGCGGAAATAACAGTATGCGCGTTTTCCAGGAAGAGATATTTGGTCCTGTAACATCATTAACCACTTTCAAGGATGTGGATGAAGCAATTTCTATCTCGAATGATACACTCTATGGTCTTGGAGCAGGTGTTTGGACCCGTGACGCTCATGAACTTTACCAGGTGCCAAGGGCTATCAAGGCAGGCCGGGTATGGGTGAACTGCTACCACGCCTATCCCGCGCACGCTGCCTTTGGAGGTTACAAGAAGTCAGGCTTTGGCCGGGAAAATCATAAGATGATGCTGAGTCACTATCAGCAGACCAAGAACATGCTGATATCGTACGATAAGAAAGCTCTTGGATTTTTTTAAACAACGTTGGTCTCAAATCCAGACCATAAATTCCCGATGCAGTTGGGTCGGGTTTTATTTTCAAATAAAAATGAGGAGATAGTCATGTTACCAAAAAAAATGAAAGCTGCAGTTGTACATAATTTTGGCGAATCCCTGAAGATGGAAGAAATGCCGGTAAAAGAGCCGGGTGATGATGAAATACTGGTAAAAGTAAAGGCAAGCGGTGTTTGTCATACCGACTTGCACGCAATAGACGGTGACTGGCCGGTGAAACCCAAACTCCCCCTGATTCCCGGTCACGAGGGAGTAGGATATGTGGCCGCAGCCGGAAAAAATGTAAAAAATGTGAAAGAAGGAGATGCCGTAGGTGTTCCGTGGCTCTATTCAGCCTGTGGCACCTGTGAGCACTGTATTACCGGATGGGAAACACTTTGTGAAGAGCAGGATAATGCAGGATATAGCGTAGACGGTGGTTACGCAGAGTACGTTATAGCTGACCCCCGGTATGTGGGTCACCTGCCTTCCAACGCCAATTTCACAGAGATGGCGCCAATTCTCTGCGCAGGAGTAACTGTTTACAAAGGCTTAAAAGAAACGGAGACCAAGCCCGGTGAATGGGTTGCAATTTCTGGAATTGGTGGCCTCGGCCACCTTGCCGTGCAATACGCAAAAGCAATGGGAATGCATGTTGCTGCAATAGATATCGCAGACGATAAACTTGATTTGGCAAAAAGATTAGGTGCTGATTTAACAGTCAACGCGGTGGAAAAAGACCCGGGTCAATTTTTAAAGAAAGAGACCGGAGGAATGCACGGAGCACTTGTAACAGCTGTTGCACCCGTTGCATTTAGCCAGGCACTGAGTACGTTACGCAGAAAAGGAACCCTGGCCATGAATGGACTGCCGCCGGGTAGTTTTGACTTGGATATTTTCAACGCAGTGCTGAACCGTATTACCATCCGCGGATCGATTGTTGGCACCCGGAAAGACCTTCAGGAGTCGATTGATTTTGCTGCTGAAGGCAAAGTTAAATCGAATGTTACCGCGTTGGATTTGGACGACGTGAACAGTGCACTGGACGACATGAGAGCAAATAAAATAGAAGGGCGAATGGTCCTTAATATTGCCTGATTATTTCCTTAAGCACGTTTTACTTAACCCTGCCCCTCAGTTGGGTAGGGTTTAAGCTAGTTATAGTTAAAAAAGTATCATTATGCCAGTAAAGAGAGTTCTCATAACCGACGAAGCAAAAAAAGTGATGGATCAGCTGCGTGATAAGCACGGTGAATTGATGTTTCATCAAAGCGGCGGCTGTTGCGACGGTTCTTCGCCAATGTGCTACAAAGCAGGACAGTTCAGGGTAGGCAAGAGCGATGTGAAACTGGGTGAGGTGTATGGGGCTCCTTTCTACATGGCAAGGGATCAGTTTAAGTATTGGCAGTACATGCAGTTGACCCTGGATATAAAGGAAGGTCGTGGTTCCAGTTTTTCTATTGAAATACCTTTAGGTGTCAGGTTTCTGATCAAATCAAAAATGTTTACAGAAGGTCAATTAAAAGACCTGGAACCAATTGAATAGGAAAATTATTTCAAGCAGTTCAAATTTTAAAACACTTCATAAAGAAGAACTTCCACCACCTGTAATTCCACTCCTCTTTATCCTGAACGGTAAATCCATCCTCATTCAGCATAGAAGTCATCTCTTCCAATGACCGGCTGTTGATATTTTCCGGAGAGAGCAGATCAATGAGAAAACTGGAGATCAAAAAGTAACCCTTCCGATTCCAGTCGAGAACGTAGAGTTCGCCGCCCGGTTTAAGAAAGTTATGGAAATGTCTGAGTACGGCTTTCTGATCCACATAGTAGTGGAATGAGTTCAGGCAGATGATCTTATCGAAAGTTTGATACTCGAAGTCGAGCTCTTCGCAGTAGCAGTTTGTAAACCGAACATTTGAATATCGGGCCAGTTTACCCTTTGCTTTTTCCAGCATCTTTGACGCCGGATCATTCAGAACCAACTCTTCGATCGTATCAAAGTTATCCAGAAGTTTTTTTGCTAAAATTCCGGTACCGGCACTGGCGTCCAGAATCCGATCTCCGGGCTCCGGCTTGAAGTGGCTGAGGAAATGCTCGTGAGTTTGATTCAGATAAGAGGAGTACAGTTTATCGTACTTTGGAGATAGCTTGTTGTAATACTCCGCTGTTTTTTGGGCTTTCGTATTGATAACGGCAGGGGTTGAATGTTTTGACTTGCTTTATAAACCTGAGTTTGATGATAAAATTATGATAAAAGATACTCCCCTACTTGGAAAAGGAGGGACTCTAAAGCAGATTAATCAATGCATTATTAATCGAACTTAGGTCTCTACAACCTTACTGGAACCTCAATCGTTTGCGATTCTGAATTTGAGAAGTTGAGTGTAAGCTCAAACGTATCCCCATCTGCCAGTGTTCGGGTTACCTGTATGAGCATAATATGCAGTCCGCCCTGCTGAAACCGTACGGTGGACTCGGAAGGCAGCTCTACTTCCGGCACTTCCCGCATTCCCATCATCCCTTCTTCACGTTCATACGATTCGTGAACCTCAACCATCTGTGCTACGTCCGATTCAACTCCGATTAAAGCATCTTCCGAATTCTCGAAATTGGTGATTAAAAAATAGGCAGCGCTCATACGCCCCTCACTGGCAGGCCGTGCCCAGGCGCTCTCAATTTGAACACCTTCACCGTCAACCACCTGTTCCTGTTGTTCTGTTTCTCCACTGCAACTGATTGCAAAAAATGAAGCGAAAATTAAGGGGTATAAGTATTTCATAATATATGGGTTAAAGTAATTTTTGAAGGTCTTCGATAATGATATTAACCGGGGTCATGCTTCCGCCGTAGTCAAAAATCAGTTCAGAATTTTCATTGATCAACAGAATTTTATCGGAGTGATTTAAAAAATACATTCGGTCTCCGTCATCAAGATCACGTGAATAGGATTCCTGTGTCCGAACGCTCACTCTTTTCATAAAATCGTCAATAGTTTCGGGATCTCCAGTTAAAAATTGAAATGGTTCGTGGTCCATGTCAAATGCCTGAGCGTAAGATTTGAGTACGTCAGGTGTATCGCGTTCCGGGTCAAAAGTGACCAGTACAAACTTGGTATCTCCAGGGTTATCCATCTCTTCGTAAACTTTACCGACATTGGCAGTGATGAAGGAGCAGATATCAGGACAGTTTGTATAAATAAATCCCATTACAAGCGGTGAGCCCTGGTAATCGTCGGGGAATATCACGGTCTCTCCGTTTTGATCCGTCAATTCATAACTGACATCGCTGTAATCATCCAGAGCCGGGCTCCCGCAGGCTGAAAGAAGCAGAGTCAGAGCGATAATGATGAATAATTTATAAAATGATAGATTTATCATGAACACCTTGAAATTTGTACACGTTAGAACCTGAGCTCGATTAATAAACCTTAAATCCGGATGCAGAAAGTCCCCTCATTTTTAAGGAGGGGAACGCAATAAAGAGCATTTAAAAAAGTGAACTCAGCTTAATAGATAATAAATCTACTTTAGACTTATGAACTAATGATGAAACGAAACCTGTTCTATTTCATTTTCTTTTCAAATTCGGAAATCATCATTTCCATGAAAATTTGCGCTGATTCAGTACCCAGTTTTTCCAGTTGGTCTTTAGGCAGTCCGTCCCAAACTTCGTAGGTAACAGCATCGATTCCGAATGTTTTATGCGACCAGTTTTTTGCTATGGGCGAATCGGTTGGAAACGGTTCAACATTCAATTCAATATCCGGAAGCTCCCGCTTGATTTCATCTAGCCATCGATAGGTGAAAAGGTGTGGAAAAGTCTCAATCTCTTT
>NZ_JAWLDW010000029.1:0-26143 GCF_041686455.1 Rhodohalobacter sp. | reverse complement strand
CCGTTTCCATTTTGAAGTCGAAAAAGTAGACTAATGGAAAAGAAAATCAGCCGCAGTGAAGAGGAGACTTTCCGGATTGCCAAGGAGTATGCCATGCAAATCAAACCCGGTGATGTTATTTGTCTGGAGGGCGACTTGGGTGCGGGAAAAACTCATTTCACCAAAGGTTTTGTCACAGCGTTCGGACTTGAAAAGGATATCGTTTCCTCTCCAACGTTTGCACTAATCAATGAGTATCAGGGTGATAATATCGAAATATTTCATTTTGACTGCTATCGCCTTGAAGAAATCCAGGAAGCGCTTGAGATTGGCGCAGAAGAATACTTTTATGGAGATGGAATTTGTATTATTGAATGGCCTGAACGAATAAGGGCAATTTTACCTTCACATTCCAAAACCGTAACTATTACCTCAACAGGTCCCTCGGAACGGGAAATACGATTTAATTCATGAGTACCAAAAATCGGAGGCTTTCATATCGACTCGATCTGCTCCCGGTAATCTATCCGTATCACCGGCGTGCAACAAATCCCATTCAGTTGGGAGACTTGGTGTACTATGGGCCGTCGCCTGAGTATTACGGGATCGGTGAAGTGGTGAGTGCCGAGGATAATTACTGTGTAGTGGATTTTAGGGGAACGGGATTGTTGGGGATTCAAAAAGATGTTTTTCAAAATAAGTATCTAATCCCCATACATAAGCTCAATTTAAGCCACTTGCTTAAATCAACCTAAAGACTTTTTGCTATCCCCATCTCTGCCAACCAACCAGATGAGGATGGCTACTGCCAATCCAGGGTAAAACGGTTCTAATCCAAAAAATGCATATCCAACGGATTGATCCGGGCTCAGTGTTCCCAAAATGAGCCAAATAAACGACACAGCCGATGCACCGATTATGGTACCGATCACGAATAAATTTTTCATTCTAAACGGCTGTAGGTAGATTCCAAGAACGGGTATTAACAATCCCGGTATGAATACAGAACCGATAACATACCACAGATCAATGACGCTAGGGTAGATGATGATTAGAAGTATTCCCAGAAGTGCGGAGATCAGTATTCCGATTCTGGTGAGCAGGTTGGGGTTTGTTTTTGGGAAATACTTGAACAAAAAGTCCCGCCCAAGAGTCTGGCCTGAGATAAATAGATAGCTGTCCAGGGTAGACATGATGGTTGCCAGCAGAGATACAAAGAAGAGCCCCTTCAAACCGATCGGTAGAATTTCCTCCGCAAGCATTGGGTATGCCAGAACCGGTTGTTCCAATCCTGCCCCGAGGATAGCAAAGGCATAAAGCCCAGCAAAAGCCGTTAAAAAGTCGAATCCTATCCAAAAGAGGATAGAGACAAAAATACCTTTCCGAGCGGTTTCAGGTGATTCCGCTGCTGCGGCCCGCTGATGGAAGCTGGGATCGACAAATGTCCAGAGAGCGATAAAAAACCAAACCAGAATATACTGAATACTGTTGCCTCCGGTGATGTCAAAATGATCATCCGTAACGGCATTTGTCAGCTCTCCAAAGCCTCCAAAAGTTCCAATTGCAAAAAGGAGCAGGATGATAAATCCTGAAAACATCAGAATAATCTGAAGGATGTCCGTTCGGATCACTGCACCAAAACCTCCAATGGTGATATAAAGCACGGAGAAAAGTGCTACTAAAGAGGCATAAAAGAGAAAGGGGGCTTCACCGCCCGACAGAAATTGGAAAAGCAGACCAAGCATCAAAATGTATGGTGCAGGACTTACCAGAATAAAAATAGGAAGCGCACTCAATCGCCCTGCTCTTTCACTGTATCGATTTGCAATTGCTTCCGGAATGGTCAGGGCTTTATTCAGACGGATTTTTCCGGCCAGAAAAATGGCAAAAAGCGCGGAAAATATATAGAAAGGAGCGCCAAGAATGAGCCATTGTGAAATGCCATATTGGTAACTCCATTCGCCAACACCTAAAATCCCCCCATACCACGTGGATACTAATGTTGCAACAAATGCGGGAAGAGTGACTTTTCTGCCGCTTAACAGAAACTCTTCTTCATTGTCAGAAGACCAGCCTTTTTTCCAGCTCAGCCAGATTAGAAATATGAAGTAACTTGCAACGAGTGACCAGTCGAGTACAGAGAATGTGGATTCCACTACCTGTCAGTTTTGTGATTAATGAAGATGAGAAGGTCTCCCTTTTTATGGACAATTTCGATCTTTTTTTCCGTGGTCAAATTTGAACTTCCATCCTGTATACCATTTTCCAGTGTGCCGTTGGACATTGCGTATTTTAAACCGGTTGTTGTAACTCCTTCTACTTTACCTGAAAGCGGGAAAAGGGATACGGTAGTTTGGAGTGGCAATTCAGTTTCAAAATTTTTGGGAAGCAGAAACACGACAGAGTATTTGTCTTTGAAAACGAGTGTTTCAAACTGATGGTTAAACTGTTTCAGTACGGAAAGATTTTTAAGTGTATGATCCAGGCGTTTACCTGTTGCACCAAATACAACTACATTTTTTCCTTCTTTCTTAAAGGCGTAGGCTAAAGCTTTCTCGAGATCGTTAGTTTCCTGGTCAGGGTCGTGAATGACACTTGCCTGTTCTTTGCCTGTTTTAGAGTAGCTGTCGAGATCTCCAATGATAATTTCTGGCTCTACCCCCATGGATTTGGCAATAAATGCGCCACCGTCTGCAGCAATGAACAGCGATGAATGTTTGAGTGCCTCTTTTAGTTGTTCAGGCCTCGGGGGATTACCGTCACATAATATTACTACATTCATCAATTTGGTAATTCTCAACAGTTAAAGTTTAATTTGACGTTTTACCTCAATTACACCTACGTTTATATCTTTTCAAAAATTGAGCAATTAGCCGTTTTAAAATCAGCTTCAGGATAAAGAATTATGTTTAAAGAATTCATCAAAAAGATAAAAAAATACAAACGAATTGGTGTTGTATCACATATTCGGCCTGATGGCGACTGTATTGGATCCCAGGTTGGGCTTTCTCTTTGGTTAAAAAAAAATGGGTTTGACGTACAGGCCTTCAACGATGACGATGTACCCGTAAACCTTGAGTGGCTCACCCAATACTTTCAAATTCAGGAATTTGATTTAGAGAAAATTAAGCAGTGCGATTTGGTCATTTTAGTGGATGGAAATGCACTACACAGATTTGCCCATTCAGATAGCTGGACGGATTCAATAGATGCACCATTCTGGATGATAGACCATCACCCTGATCCAAATGATGAGTTTGACCTGCAGATTTCTGTGCCCGGCGCATCCTCAACTTGTGAGCTGATCTATAATCTGTATAACCAATACGATATTGAGCAACTCGATACAGATGCAGCAAAAGCGCTGTATACAGGCATTATAACGGATACAGGTTCGTTGCAATTTGACAGTGTAACACCTAAAACGCTTGAAGCCGTTGCCGATATTTTGAAACGGGGAGATTTTAAGCCCAATATTGTAGCTGAACAGGTTTTTTCAACAAAAACAGAAGCACAGTATAAATTGCTAAGCGAGGCGCTCGGCACTATAAAATTGTATGAAAACAATCAGATTGCATTGATGTACGTTACGCAAGAGATGCTTGAGAAAACAAAAACTACGAACAGCGACACAGAAGGTTTTGTGAGCTACCCTCTTAGCATTGCCGGTGTAAAAGCAGCTATTTTAATGAAAGATTTAGCAGAAGATGGCGTTAAGATGAGCCTGAGGTCCAGAAGTAACGTGAATGTTAATCAGTGGGCCAGGGAACTGAATGGCGGTGGCCATAAAAAAGCAGCCGGCGCTTGGCATCCGGGGCCACTTGATAAAACCATTGAAGAAGTGATAGCAATTGGCAGAAAACAGTTAAATTCAGATTGAAAAAGAGTCTACTACATATCGCAATGTTTATTTTTGCCCTGTTTTTGGCCTCATGTCAATCATCGGGTGAAAGTAATGATAGTACGAATTCAGAGAATGATCAGTTTATTGAACGAGCACCTTTTTCGGCGGCCTATGTTCAAAACTCACAGGGAGAGATCAGCAGAGCTTCAAACTCATTGTCTGAAGCAGAAGAGACAGATGGAAGAATTGAATCCAGCCGAGTAAATGCGATTACAAGATCTGTAGAAAAAGGGAGTGGAGCAGTTATCAGTATTATGGCTACTGAACCAATCCGGGAACAAGATCCAGCAAGAGATGAGTTTTTCAGATTCTTTTTCGGTGATCAGTTTCCCAGAGAAAATACCAGTATGGGCTCGGGTTTTATTATAAGTGAAGATGGCTTGGTTGTAACTAACCAGCATGTGGTTGGCACTGAGCCATCAGAAATCATGATTTCTATGGGAGATGGCTCAACCTTTGAAGCTGAGCTCGTAGGTTACGATGAACTTACAGATATAGCTTTAATCAGAATTCAGTCTGATCAAACCTTTCCCTATTTGAGTTTTACCGATTCAGACAGCGTAATTGTGGGTGAATGGTCCATTGCCTTAGGTAACCCATTTGGGCTTTTCGACGATGGCCGGCCGTCAGTTACTGTAGGTGTTGTGAGCGCTAAGAATCGAGATTTTAGAGCCAATCCGAATAACCCCCGTGTATTTATCGATATGATTCAAACAGACGCTGCGATTAATCGGGGCAATTCCGGTGGACCGCTTTTGAACAGTAATGGCGAGGTTATTGGGATGAATACCTTTATCTATACAGGTGGTACAAGTGCAGGGTTTGTTGGTCTGAGTTTTGCGATTCCGAGCAATAGAATTGAAAAAATTATATCGCAGCTGCTTACCAGTGGCGTCGTAATGCTCGACTACGATCCCGGTATGGAATTTACGTCTATGACTGAGCAGCTCATTTACCGATATCGGCTTCCTTATGTTCAGGGATTATTGGTTACCAGCGTGAACAGAAACGGCCCAGCTTTTGAGTGTGGAATTCTCCCCGGCGATGTAATTGTACGAATTGGAGATGAACGAGTTATGAGTGAAATGCATGCCTGGGCTCTGCTGCGAGACTATGACGTGGGGGATGAAATGCAAGTAGAGCTGCTTAGAGAAGGCGATCTGTATCAAACTGAAATGATGCTTCGCCAAAAAGTGAAGGATAATTCGTCAAATGCATCGAATAATTGATAAAGGTAATTAAACATCGCCTGACTGAATTCGAACTGAGATTTTTTGTATTTTTGGTCGCATGTTAGTTGAAAGAGAAAACCCGAATAGAACCGAATATCTGCTCAATGTACCCGAAGGGCAGCATAGCGATATTCGTTTGGACAAATATATCACCTCCTTTGTTCAAAACGCCTCTCGAAATAAGGTGCAGAAGGCAATCAAAGATGGCCATGTGCTGGTGAATGGAAAACTTGAGAAGTCTTCCTATATCATGCAGCCGGGTGATAAAATTGAGATAAGTCTGCCAAAACCGCCTGCCCCCGAAGCAAAGCCGGAAGATATTCCGATTCATATCGTTTATGAGGATGATGAATTGCTGGTTGTCAATAAAGAGGCCGGTATGGTCGTACACCCCGCATTTGGGAATTGGTCGGGTACAATGGTGAACGGCTTGCTCTATCACGCCGACACACTATCAAAAGATGATGAGGAGACCCTGCGGCCAGGAATTGTCCATCGCCTTGATAAAGATACCAGTGGATTACTAGTAGTAGCGAAGAATGAAGTGGCTCATAAAAAGCTGTCAAAACAGTTTGCTGAAAAGAGTGTGGAACGCACATATTGGGCAATTGTATGGGGGAATCCGCCGGATAGCGGTACTATTGAGGGTAATATCGGCCGGTCACCTCGAGATAGAAAAATTATGACCGTTTTGAAGGAGAAAAAGGGGAAAAGTGCTGTCACCCATTTTGAAACGATTGAACGGTTTGACCATTTAGCGCTTCTGAAAATTAATCTGGAAACTGGCCGAACCCACCAGATTCGTGTTCATATGCAGCACGAGCATTTATATGTTTTTGGTGATCCAACCTATGGTGGAAGTTCGGTGCGATACGGACCCAACACAGGATCGAGAAAAGCGATGTTCAACAATCTTTTTTCTAAGCTTGAACGCCAGGCTCTTCACGCAAAAACCCTTGGATTTATTCATCCGGCTACAGAGAAGTATGTAGAGTTTAATTCAGAACTGCCTGAAGACTTTCAGTATGTACTGGATACATTACGAACAAATTGTAAACCATAGAAATCTATGTCTGAAAAGAATAAAAAAATTGAAATTGAAGTAGAACTTGATGAAAAAAATATCCCTGAAAATATTCAGTGGAGCGCTACAGACTTGCAAGGGTATGACGAAGCGAACTGTCGTGCAATGATTCTTGCGTTGTGGGATCATCAACGAAAGGATACACTTCGGCTCGATTTGTGGACGAAAGATATGACCGTGGATGAGATGAAAATCTTTTTTCATCAAACACTGGTAACCATGGCCGATACACTTGAAAAATCTATCAACGACCCGCGAATAAGCGGAGATATGCGTGATTTTTGCGCCTATTTTGCGGAAAAGATGGAAATTTCTGAATAAGAAAAGTGTTATAACACGCAGAAGAATTGTTATTATATTGATATTCTGAATAAAATAAATTGATAGTTATGCAATATCTCGATTTTGAACAGCCCATTGCTGACCTGGAAAAGAAAATAGATGAACTGCAGGAGATTTCTGTTGATGATGAAGTTCTGAAGCCTGAGATTGACCGCCTTCGGAAAAAGGCGGATCAACTGCGTGAATCCATTTTTACCAATCTGACTCGATGGCAAAGAGTGCAACTGGCGCGTCACCCTGAACGGCCTTACACACTAGACTATATTGAGAGAATCACGGAAGATTTTATTGAGATGCATGGAGACCGTTATCACTCCGACGACAAAGCAATTGTTGGTGGTTTGGCGACCATAGCCGGGCAGTCGGTTATGATTATGGGGCATCAGAAAGGAAGGGATACCAAGAGTAGACAGTATAGAAATTTTGGTATGGCTAATCCCGAGGGTTATCGAAAAGCGTATCGCCTGATGAAACTGGCCGAAAAATTTGGCATCCCCGTAGTAACTCTGCTCGACACACCGGGCGCTTTTCCGGGACTCGAAGCTGAAGAGCGCGGCCAGGCGGAAGCCATTGCTAAAAATTTAAAAATGATGGCGGTACTGGAAGTCCCAATCCTGAGCATTGTTATTGGTGAAGGTGCTAGTGGAGGAGCTATCGGTATAGGCATGGGAAATGAGGTATACATGATGGAAAACACATGGTACTCGGTAATAGCTCCGGAATCGTGTTCATCCATTTTATGGAAAACGTGGGACTACAAAGAACAGGCTGCTTCTGCACTGAAGCCTACTGCAAAGGATCTTTTAGAACTTAACGTGATCGATGGAATCATACCTGAACCTCTTGGTGGAGCACATCGCGACTACGAAAAAGCAGCTGAGGCGGTTAAGAATCAAATTATAAAAAGCCTCAAAAAACTTAAGAAACTTAAGGTCGATAAGCTGATAGATCAGCGAGTTGAAAAATATGCTTCGATGGGTGACTGGGAAGTGGCATCAGGTAAAAAAGATTAGTTTTGATGATTAAGCTCCCGGAAAATGATCCGGTATTACGGTATAACCACATGCTCAGAAGCAGGTATGGGGAAACGGATCAGATGGGGTATGTATACTATGGCAGATATCTCGAGTTTTTTGAAGTAGCCCGTACCGAGATGATTCGTTCTCTTGGATTTTCTTACAAAAAACTTGAAAAGGGGGGAGTCATGCTCCCTGTAATTTATTCTCAAATCGAGTATAAATCTCCAATTTTTTATGATGAGGAGATGAAAATTGAAGTTTCTATTTTTGAGAAACCACTTGTACGCCTCGAAACATTTTATCGGGTTTTTACTGAACGTATTGACTCACCACATGTTTTGGGTCAAGTGAACCTCTGCTTTACTGACAGCAAAACCCGGCGACCGTGTAAAGCTCCGGAACACTTTCTGATGCATCTGGAAAATCAAACCGATTGATGAAGTACAAAGCACTTTATGCAGGGGTTCTTGTAGGGCTTATACTTCTGGTCTTGTTTTCACTGGGCAGCGGATTTTGGGGAGGATCTGCCGGTTTACACTGGACAGAACAACTATTCAGCGGGGTATGCCATCAAATTCCAACCCGCACGTTCACATTTATGGGAGAATTAATGGCGGTAAATACCCGATGTTTCGGTATTTTCTCCGGTCTGTTGGCAGGCTGGATACTCATTCCTGTGTTAAAAGATATAATTTCTGAAAAAAAATGGCCATTAATCTGTCTTTTGTTTGCAGGGTTACTTCAAATCATCGATTATTCAGGCAACTTATTTTTACTGTGGGAAAATACAAACAGTTCTCGATTTTTACTGGGCCTTCCTCTTGGGATATTCAGTTCAATCGTTATTGCTGATTTGTTTCAATCAAACTAAAAGGGGATAATAATGGAAATGGAAGAGGTGAATCAGGAACAGGATAAGTCATTCAGCTTTAGCAGCTATTGGCCATCAGTTGCTATAGTGGGAGCCATATTCAGTTTTGTTAGCTTTGTAATAGGGCTTTATTTCGGCTACCAGCAAATTAATACAGAACCAACAGGTTCTTTTATTTCTCCTGTTATGATAAGCAGTGGTGTTATTTGTCTGGCAACTGCATTTGCCGGAATGCTCGCAGTTTGGCACTATACAAAGGAAGTTAGTCCATTTATGAAACTGGGGCAGGGCGCATTGGTTGGCTTTTTAACAGGAGCCGCAATTGTAGTGTTTAGCACTATTTTAAATGAGTTATGGCTTTTGATAGATCCCGAATACACAGACAAACTTATCGAAGCGACTATCGCAAATGTTGAAGCGATGGATCTTCCGCAGGATGCGAGTAACGAAATGGTAGATTCAATGGCACAATCTATGGGTGATCAGTCTTTTTTTAAACAAATATTTGTAGGTATTCCAATACCAGGACTGTTGAATATGGCAACCGCCATGATTGGAGTTAAGATTTTTGCAAAAAATGAAGACGAGATAAGTTTTTAAATTTATGACCAAAGATTTATCGGGTAACTCATTTACAAAAACACAAATTCGATCTTGGGCGGAACGTAACGGGTTTGCAGATTGGGCAGTGGCCCTCATTTGGTTGATTGTCGCATTCGTCATGTTTCAGGTAACGGCCGGTGTTGTTTTCTTCGCTCTGTTACTGATTTTTGGGGAAATTACATCGGCCGCAGAGGTACAGGATGTACTGCATAATCATCTCGACCTGCTATTTATCGGTAATTCCACCGGACAGATCGTATTTTTGGGAGCTGCAACGTTTTTAATTACTAAGCTTCATCTAAAAAAGGAGAGAGTATTTAATTTTCTAAGATTCAGATGGAAAAATGATACTCCTACATATCTCTTTTTAGGAGCCGCGTTGGTTGTTGTTGTTCAACCCATTATTCTCTATCTGGGTTATTTCAATTCATTGCTCCCAATCCCTGAGTCATGGTCAGATTTACAAGTGTCTCAGTATGAGATGTTTGAGCAGTTTCTAAAAACAGAGGGAATTGTTTGGTTTGGACTGTTTCATATTGCACTGGTTCCGGCTATTTGCGAAGAAATACTGTTCAGAGGTTACATTTTCAGAGCTTTTCAAAGAAGCTGGGGTATTCTTTTAGCTATTATTCTCTCTGGACTTGTATTTGGGATGTTTCATCTGCAGGTGCCAAATCTTTTACCACTGGCAACATTGGGCATCCTGCTTGCCACAATGACGTGGTTGAGCAGAAGCATCTGGCCGGCAATAGCGGCACATTTTGTTAACAACGGTGGAGCAGTTTTACTGGCCACTGCCTACCCCGACCTTGCCTTTGGTGATGTAACAGCGGAGACGTTGCCATCGGTTTGGCTGCTATTAGCCAGTATTATACTAACGGCCGGTGTTATTTACGCTATGATCTACCGAACAGAAGCTATTTTGGAGTGAATTATGTTTAAGGATCCTACACCAAATAAGTTTGAAAATTGGGTTTGTATACTTGAAAGGGGTACTGAATATGAAGTGCAGATGGTTAAAAACTATTTGAACAGTTTGCAGATACCCTCTAATATTTTATCTAAAAGAGATCGGTCATACAGTCTTAATTTTGGTGAAATGTCGATGGTCTACCTCTATGTTCCAAAGGAGTTTGAAGAAGAAGCCAGAGAGGCACTGGAAGAAATTGATGAGCAGGTGGAGGATAATGAAGAAGACGATGCTTGGGATGAGGAGGATGCATCTTGAATGAACTGGCAAAACGTGTATTTGTAGGTGTACCGGCCGCCGCTTTTTTTATCTGGATGATCTGGCTTGGCGGTGGAGCGTTTCAGATTACTATTTTTGCAATTCTTCTGATCACTGTATGGGAAGTTCACAGGATGATGCAGAAAACCGGCTTCAGTGATTTTTTTCCTATTTCACTGATCTTTGTACTGCTGGTTTGGAATCCTGATTTCATGCCTCAGTGGTTAAACTTATCCATTGCAGCGGCAGCAGCACTTTTGACGGTCATCGCTGTGATAAGCAAACATTCGGAAACATCCGTTAGATGGCTTTCAACTCTGTTTACCGGGGTATATCCGGCCTTAGGTTTTGTGATGCTCATTAATATCAGAGAGCTTGGTTCATCAATTGAAGGTTTTTGGCTCACAATGTCGCTAATGCTGATGATATGGGGGAATGACGTTTTTGCCTATTTTGGAGGAAAATCTTTCGGCAAACATAAATTAGCACCCAATATTAGTCCCAAAAAGACATGGGAAGGTTTTGGCTTCGGCTTTCTTGGTGCCGCCGTTGGGTTTTTAATTGCCTTCTATGCTGCGGCATCTTATCCGCTAGAGCTTTGGACACTTGTACCGGCCGTCTTGATCGTCAGTATTGCGGGGCCACTCGGAGATATTTCTGCTAGCCGAATTAAACGAATCGCAGACGTGAAGGACTCATCATCCATACTTCCGGGACACGGTGGCTTTTTTGACCGTTTCGATTCGATGATTCTATCAGCGCCTTTTATATTTTTTTATTTTTATGCACTTCTGTAATCCGAGTTTAAATCAATTGGATTGATCTGCTTACCCAAAGTGTTCAATAAATACTATGAAAGAAAAAAAGATACTTATTACCGGTGGTACCGGATTTATTGGAGAGTACCTAACTGAAGAGCTGCTTAAAGACGGGCATTTTTTAACGATTGTTACAAGATCTCCGGAAAAGTATAAATCTGTAAGTTCAAAAAATCAGCAGTTTATTACGCTGGATCAGGTAGATGATAGAATGCCTGATATGGATATTGTAATAAACCTAGCGGGTGAGAGTATTTTTGGTCAGCGTTGGACGGATGAAGTAAAAAACAGAATATACGAGAGCCGTATTCATACCACACGTTCCCTGGTTGATGCAATGAAAGCTACTGAAGACAGGCCTGAACTTTTTATTTCTGCATCTGCTGTTGGAATTTACGGGGACTCGGGTGATACCCTTCTGGATGAAGATAGTTCATTTGGATCTGATTTTTTGGCAACGGTATGTGAAGATTGGGAAAAAGAATCAATAAAGGCAGAGTCGCTTGGAGTGCGTGTAGCAAACCCGAGAATTGGTATTGTGCTTGAGAAAGATGGCGGTGTTATTGAACAAATGAGTACACCTTTCAAATTTTTTGTTGGCGGACCTGTTGGTTCGGGGGATCAATATGTGCCTTGGGTACATATGAAAGATCTGTGCAATGCCATACTGCTTCCGATAAAAAATCAAAACTTTAGTGGGCCTTACAACGCATGTTCTCCAAACCCGGCAACAATGGATGAGTTGGCAAATGCTTTAGGCAGAGTAATGAATCGTCCATCACTGTTTAAAGTTCCGGAATTTCTGCTCAATATCGCGTTAGGTGAGGCAGCTGAACCCATATTGGCAAGCCTGAGAGTTCAGCCTAAAGTTCTTCAAAAAGCAGATTTTAAATTTGCATTCGAAGATTTGGAAACGGCACTGGGAGATATTTTATAGAGACTTACTCAGTTTCGCCTTCCATTCTGGTACGGATAATTGACCATGCTCTTAACCCATCTCTGGTTTGAGCAACAATCTCCTTATTGCCATCCCCATTGATATCGTATATAACTGGATAATTCATACCTGTGGTTGGCAGATCTAATAGTCTTCGACTGGATATAAGATCCCATGCATAGAGGCGTCCAAAGCCTGCAAGTGAAATTAAATCCATTCTTTGATTGCCGCCAAGATCTGTAACAACAGGGTTGAAACTTTCTGAAGATGGCTGACCCATGCTTTGTGTGAAAATTAATTCACCTTTATTGTCATATAAAAAGAGTGAACCATTGCTGGCCTGAACTAAGACAAAATCGTCACGGACCAAATCTCCATCCACTCTTATCATTAGGTTATAACTTTGTGGGGTCGCATTCAGAGAGGTATTTGATACCTGAATGGACTGCACAAAGAGAGAATCAGTTGAATGAGTTACAGAGAGTGAATCCGTAAATAGGGAATCTCTTCCAACAGCATAGAGATTGCCATCATATCCGGCTCCCATTATGTGGTCTTTAAACATGGATGGAGCCCCGTGGATTTGTGCGGGTAAAAAAACCGGAAATCCGCTTCTTCTTTGCCCATTGATTGCCCAAGCGTGTAGAGTATTTTCTGAATAGACAAAAAGGGATCGCTGTCCTAGGTATGTGTCGATATAGGGTTTTTCGTTAACAACAGAATTGGTGCTTTGGGGCCATCCGGAAATAGCCTGACCACGCGAATTAAGTATGTGCAGGTTTCGATTATTGGTACCGATAATCAGCTCAGCCACACCGTTACGCGTCACATCCTCTACAGTTAAAGGTGTTGTGATTGTTTCTTCCAGAATTATTGGGAAATTTGGTAGTTCAACTCCTGAATTATTCCACGCATATACTTTATTTCCGGCCGCCTGCAAGATTACGTTCTGGTTATTACCGTACCAATCATAAACAACCGGTGGTCCAACAGGTGTATCTGAACCGGTTGATGTTTCCAGAACGGTAGTACCGTCGGATGCAAGGGCATATACATTTCCGCGATTTGTCGAAAATACAACTTCATTTCGGCCACTGCTTGTTATATCAGCTAGCACGGATTGGCCTGTGATTTCAGCTCCGTCCAATGGAAAAATCCAACGTTCACGGTATGGCTGATCGACGGTTTCTCTTTCGAATGAGTGGAATTGAACCTCTAGCTGGTCAGAAGAAACAAGTTCTGTGGTGATGACAAACTGATCCAGCGGTGATAGGATTGTGTTTAAATTATGCTGAGGATAGAGCCACGGCTGTATGAAGGTTCCAAATTGAGATGCATTCATAAAGAATAGCGAACTAAGTGATGAAGACAGGGAGTTTTTGATATCCATAAAATCATCATCGTAGTACATGACCCGCCTGCGGTTGGCATCTCCTCCTATACTTTCCGAAAGTCCTTTTCTGTTGGCAATAGCTGCCACTTCTTCATAAACAGTGATATAAAAATCAATCATGGGGTTTAACTCACTGCCAAAAAGTTTAGCTAGCCATTTGCTTCGAATTGAATAGGTGTTCCCATCGCCTAGTGCTAAATCTTCCTGCACCAGTTTGTTTAATTCTGAACGAACTGTACCTGCATCAGTAATTTTTCTTAAATAAAGAAATTCACTTGCGCTTTCAGCACCGGATTGGTCAAATGTAGCAAAAGCAAATTCATCGTCGAGCACTTCCGAAATATTTTCCCAAATAGATAAATTTTCTTCGATAAAACTGTCAACATCAGTTTCTGCCTGTAATTCATCGGCGGGAACAGAACGCGGTTGTAATCTTTGGAGTGAGAAAGCTGCACTATTCATTGGAATGTATCGATCCAGAATAAATTCATCTGTTGGTTGAGAAATTGATCTCAGCAGGGTTGATCGATCATCTGAAAGGTTCATTTCACCCGACATTCTCCAAACCGGATTCTCATCATCTACCTGATTAAAACGTAAGGATACCGGACCACCTCCGGTAAGTATATTTTGCAGTTGAGGTCGATATGTAACTTGGGCAACCTGCTGAACCCAATATTCCAAACTTTCTGTGTTGGCGATAAACGAACCCGGCGCGGCTTGTTCCTGCGTTAACTCGATAGAACTTTTTTCACCGGTTATGGTCCGTATCATATTTTCAATACCAAGACTCGACTCTGAGAAGATAGAGTAGTCGCCATTTTGAAAAGCAAACATCACACGATCGGATAAAAATATCTTTTCAATCGTGTGTCCTTTAAAGTAATATCGATTCTGTTCGAACCGTTTTTGGTAGTTTTCAACTAGCTTTTCAAAAAGTCCGGGCTGAGATTTGGAAATCCAGATTGGTTGCCAATCATTGGCGGTATCTGTATAAAAGAGTACAGCTTCAATCATGACACCGTTTTGGGATTGTTCTTCCACCCTGCTTATTAACTGAATGGCCGAAGGGGTAATATCATCTAAAAGGGGAATATAGGAGGCTTCCAAAAAATCAAGAATGGTCTTGTTCTGTTCCGGTACTAATACAAATGGGGTGTCATCAGGTACTAAATCAGACCAGTGATTGGCCGACCTGTTAAAGCAACCTGATAGAAATACTATTGATAGAAATAGAATTGAAAGTCTTGAAAATAGGGATTGATTAATCACTGCCGAGTCCGGGATAATATGTTTGTTCAGGATTGGTTAATACCATAGCTTAGTACCCATTCGTTCGAAATGTTTCAAATGGGCAAGCCATAAAGGTATAAACTTTTCGTGTAATGAGCTTTTTAAATCCACTGTTTCTAATTGCATTAATAGCAGCAGCTATACCGTTGCTGATATATTTGCTGAACGTAAGGAAACCGAAAAAAGTCCGTTTTTCAACTCTTGCTTTTTTTGACAGTCTGAAACAGACCGCACTAAAACGATTAAAGCTCAAGAGGCTACTTCTCTTAGCTGTGCGTACGCTGGCTATATTGATGCTTGTTCTGGCAGCCGCAAGACCATTGTTTCCGGGCAGTTTTGGTAGTTTGATGAATGACGGTGAGCCAAAAGCGATAGTTGTATTAATAGATAACAGTCCATCCATGCAGCAGGTGGATCAAAATGGTCCTTATTTCGATCAAGCTTTAGAAATAGCTGATGAACTGATAGGAATGGCTGATTCTGATGACAGAATTTTATTGGATGTTACGAATGGAGAATCTTTGCCATTTCCCTTTGTTTCTAAATCGGGGGCATCGGCGAGGCTGTCTGATTTTTCAATCGTAAATAAAGGGAACTACCTGGGTGATAGGATTGAAAGTGCGTTTCGTAGGTTAGAGGAGGCACCGGAGCCAAACAAACAGATCTATATTATTTCTGACGGTCAGGAAACACAGGTGAGTGAATTGGTGGAATCATCATTTTCAGATCAGCAAGAATCTGTAAATTTCATCAAGGTAGGCAGTGCTGAGCCGGCCAATACCGGAGTTGAAAGCGTAGATCTGGAGAGCTCCGTTTCAGAAGGTAAGGAAGATCTTTCATTGCGCGTAAATATCCGGAACTATGGTGTTCGGGAGGCACGTAACCAATTTTTAAATCTATCTATTGCCGGGGAATTAATTAGCCAGCAAGCCATACAATTGGACGCCGGTCAAACTGAAGAGTATATATTTCCGATTACAAATTCTGACGATAAGAGTATAGCAGCAGAAGTTTTTATTGAAGGAGACGAGCTACCGTTCGACGATCGATATTATGTAACTATTCAGCTGCCTGACAGCCGTTCCGTAGCTGTAATTTCGGAACAAAACGGGAATCAGGGATTTCAGTCCTATCTAATACCACTGCTGGAAGTTATGGGAGAAGAAGAGGGCCGATTCAATATCTCATTTTATACACTGCAAAACCTGGATGTGGATAATTTGTACGACTATGATGCTGTCATTCTGGATGGTTTGCAATCCGTCCCTGACTACCTCTCACAAACGGTATTGGACGTTGTGCAAAACGGTGGCGGCGCATTGATGCTTCCTGCCGCCGATGGAGATATCAACAGCTACAACAGAATGCTGGGATTTGGTAATGCGGGTAGGTACTCCGATGTGATTGGTTCATACGGCTCATTTGATGTGATTGACAGGATGGCCGAGCCGGATGATAGCCACCCGATTATTGACACTATTTTTGAAATAGATGAAGAAGAAACCGTTCGGTTAAACGTACCGGAACTGTTTTATCTATACAAGATAGAGGAAGGTTCATTGAGTGGATCATTTCCGCTTTTATCAACCAGGTCGGGCCAGATTTTACTGCAGGAGCAGAATATTGGAAATGGAAGAATAATCTTCTCAGCAATAGGCAGTGATCCGGGATGGTCTAATTTTCCAATTAAACCGTTTTATGCTCCATTCTTTTTCAGAACCGTTGAATATCTAGCCAGGGGCGAAGGAGCTAAAATAAATACCCATAATCTGGGCGAAAGATTTGAAACGGTAATAGGTCAATCTTTTGATTATGCTGAGATAGAAAAGGAGGGTGAAATGTTCGTTCCGGAAATTGCTCAAAGATTTGAAGGCACTGTGTTATCTTACGATGGAAAAGAGTGGGGACCGGGATTTGGAAAAATTGTTTCAGACAATTGGGAGCAGGATTTTTCTGTGAATCAGGATGCAATGGAATCCATATTAAATTCGTTGAATAGAACAGAGATTGAGAATACTTTAGAATCAGTTTTTGAAAATCTATCAGTGATTCGGGCTGATGACAACAGAGAATCATTTTATTCAGATTTGGAATCAGCTTCCTTTGGCAAGGAAATTTGGTTTTGGTTTATCATTTCGGCCATTATATTATTAATCGCAGAATCAATAATTGCCCGTTTATATAAAGTTGAAATTATTTAGAATTTGATGAACATCACTACTGATACATATAGTCTGTTTGTACTGCTGTTAGCCCTGTTTACATTAGGTGCAACACTATTAGCGGCATACTCTATTGCGAATGCATGGCGACTGAGAAACATCAGGCTTAGCTGGAAATGCGGTAAACTTTTTGGCTATCCGCTTTTTTCGACTCTATTCCTTTCATTTAGTTTAGTGGTTGGAAGTTATGTATGGAGCACAGAAATGAGTCAATACAATATCATTCTTGGAAGCTACAGCTGGATGGGTTTAAGCTGGTTTCTGGCCAGTTACTTCTCCACAAAAGTTTATGTTACAGATCATGGAATTGTTAAAAATGTTAACGATCCGTCACAAACCATAGCGTGGCACCAAATCCGCGACTATGTTGAAAAACCAACAGAGAAAGGATCGGAGTACATTTTTATTTATGAGGAGAATGGCCGTTTAAAAACTCAGAATAATCGACTGATTCGGCTTGAATTGCTTGTCCCTGATGAAAAATGTTCAAAATTTGATAAGCTCGTTACATTAAAGATCGGAAAGACTATGTCGCCTGTTACGGGTACTTCGTTCGATATAAAGGCTTTCGACTGAATTTTATAAAACACACAAAATAATTTGTTAGAAGATATACGCAAACCATCTCTCAGTAAAGAGAAGGCAGTTTTAGTTGGCATCTACGGAGCAGATACTCCGAGATGGCTGGCAGAGGAGTATCTCGAAGAACTTGAATTACTGGCCGATACTGCTGGAGCCGAAACGGTTGAAAAAGTGTTGCAGAATCGTCCTCATCCCGACCCAACTACATTTGTGGGAACCGGAAAATTACGAGAGCTGAAGTCTCTGGTGAGTGAAAAAAATGCAGACGTCCTCATATTTGATGATGACCTGAGCCCAACACAGATCAGAAATATTGAAAAGACAGTAGATAACAAAGTATTGGACCGAAGCGGGCTCATACTTGATATTTTTGCATCCCGGGCAAAAACAGCCGCGGCCAAAACTCAGGTTGAATTGGCTCAGCTTCAATACCTTTTGCCCAGACTAACACGTTTTTGGACTCACTTATCTCGTCAAACAGGTGGGATTGGAACGAAAGGACCGGGTGAAACTCAGATAGAGACTGACCGCCGCTTAATTGGTAAACGGATTTCCACGCTCAAAGAAAAGCTCGATAAGCTTGACCGGCAGCGTACCACTCAAAGAAAAAACAGAGAAGGAATTGATCAGGTCTCACTGGTTGGATATACGAATGCGGGTAAGTCTACACTTATGAATGCGCTGACCAACACGGATGTATTGGCGGAAGACAGACTGTTTGCAACTCTTGATTCCACGGTTAGACGTCTTGAAGTAGAAGATCATGAAATACTGTTATCTGATACGGTTGGTTTTATTAGAAAGCTTCCCCACAATCTCATAGAAAGTTTTAAATCTACACTGGATGAAGTTCGCGATGCGGATATACTGATGCATGTCGTAGATGCTTCCAGTAAACTTCTGGAAGATTATATTGATGTGGTAAACGATACTCTGGAAGAACTTGAGATTGAGGGTAAAAAGATGGTTTTGGTACTGAATAAGATCGATCGTCTTGAACCCAGTGAACTCATGGGTTTAAAAAAAGAGTACCCCGGAGCGGTATTTGTATCTGCAGCCAGAGGGATTGGCTTAGGGAAATTGAAAGAACGGCTAAAATCCCTGATTGAAGAAGACTATGTGGAATTTGCATACGACGTGCCAATGTCGCATTATAAAGCCGTTGCGTATCTTCACGAAGTTGCTGTAATTGACCGCGAACATTTTGAGGGGAATCACGTAACAATAGAAGGAAGTGTATCTAAATCGGAACGCGATCGATTTGAAAGTATTCTCGCTGAAATTCAACCGGTAAACTCAGAATAACGTGCTAGCAAGAGAACTCTTAAATACCGAATTTACCCCGCTCACACCACAGGATAAAATTTCTGCGGCCCTAGCCAAAATGGATGCGTGGCAAACTACCCGTATTCCTATTCGGGAAGTAACAACGGGGAAGCTGGTTGGGATGATTTCGTTCGAAGATATTGCTGATGTACCTGATGATTCACAGGAGGTTAATTCAGTAGAGCTAAACTCCTCTATCTACGTTTTTTCAAGTCAGCATCTGTTTGAAGTAGCCCGTAAAATGCTTGAATATGAAGTGAGACTACTACCTGTTGTAGATAAAGACGGGATTTATCTGGGAATTGTTGAGAAAAAGAATGTATTAGAGGCATTTTCAAAAATGCTAAATATTACGACCACCGGGTCGGTAATTACAGTAGAAGTAACCAAAGAGGATTTTACGATTTCTGAACTGGTTCATTTGATCGAGACGGAGGGAGCAAAAATTCTTGGTCTAACTGTAGATCAGCCTGTTGATGATAGTTTGAGGCTTCGTATCTCGATAAAGATTAGCCATATTGATACGTCTGCAGTGGTTTCTTCACTTCAACGTCACGGCTATCATACAACGACAGAAAACCGAAATGATCTGCTTCAAACGGATATTACATCGCGTGCGGATGAGCTCTTACGCTATCTGGATATATAGTTTGTAAAATCATCATAGAAAGATGATTTGATGTTTTGTTGATTGGTATATTACATCCCTTGCAAAGAATCTATTATTCTAAAATTTACATGAGTCGAACGTTTTACCTAATCCTTCTAACAGCCTGTTTACTTTTTGCACCATCACTGCTGATTGCCCAACAGCATCAGGAGTCCTATCAAAGAGAATTTCAGGAAGCTATTCATCTGTTTGATAAGGGGCTTTTTGAGTCTTCAATTCCTCTATTTAAAGCTGCAAAAAACCAGGCAGAAAACTCTGTAACGAAAGAAACTGCAGAATTTTATCATACCCGTGCTCTTATCAAGATAGACTCTTCTGGAGTGGACAAACATGTTGATCGTTTTGTTCAATCACATCCATCCAGCAACCGTTCTGCTGTACTGTTAAAAGAGCTGGCCAATTTACAATCTGAACAGGGAGATCTGGAAAAAGCGATCCGAACAATGGACGAGGCTTTGGATTATCCGCAATCGAACAGCGATGAAGCTGAACTTTATTATATGCTCGGAGAAGCATCGGCGCAAAATGGTGATTACGATCTGGCAAGACAGTATTTTTTAACTCTATCAGATAATCATCGCAGAAGTGATTGGTCGCCCAAGGCTCTCTATGCCAGGGGAAGGTTGTTTTTGGAAGAAGAGAAATTTAATGAATCCGCTGAAGCCTTTGAGTTACTAAGAGAAAGGCACCCGTTTGACCCGATGACCAGAAGAATAGGTACTGCGTTGGGCGAATCCTATTATCAGCAGCGAAAATTTGAAGAGGCTATTGAGGCATTTAAAGATGCACTGCCAAATTTGGATCACGAAAATCGGCAAAAAGCGGTCTACTTAACAGCTGAGAGCTACAATGCACTTCAACAATTTGAAGACGCCACCCGATTTTACAGACAGTATATTAATGCAGCAGAAGAAGGTGACGATTTGCGAATTGCACACTATGGTCTGGGTTGGGTATATCATAAGCAGGAAATTTACCATTGGGCTGCACGATCATTTGGCGAAGCGGCTGTGGGTGAAGATGAACTCGCTCGAAAAGCACTCTACTATAAAGGAGCAAATGAAAAAATGGCCGGGCGGTCAGATCAGGCCATAGAAACGTTCCGCGAATTTGGAAGCCGCTTTCAATCCGGGCCGTTTACAGAGCATGCCTATTTTGAATGGGCGGTAATGGCTTTTGATGTTGGCTTTTATGGAGAAGCCATTGAAGCATTACGACCACTTGCACAGCGGGCAGATGAATTAGAAAATCCCGGTGACGTTATCACATTTTTGGGGGAAGTTTACTTTGCAAATGGCGAGTATACCCGTGCATTAGAGACCTTCGATATTGCCGAAGAACTGACGGAGTTGGCCCCGGAGCTGAAGCGCCAGGCGCGGTTTCAACGTGCGTGGGTTCAGTATAGTAATCAGGCTTATGAGCAAGCCCAGCCTGAATTTGAAAGAGTCTTCAATGATGCGTCTGATACCCCATTGGGGCGCGAGGCCCTCTTCTGGAGTGCCGATGCACATTATCAAACGAGGAATTACGGACCTGCTGCAAATCAGTATGCACGTTTTATCGAAAATTATCCAAACCATGAGCTGGTAGGGGCTGCGAAGTATGGGCTGGGTTGGTCCTATTTTATGATGGGAGATTTTGAAAATGCAACGGAACCATTAACGGATTTTCTTGAAAACTACGAACCTCCATCAATTGCACTGTTTCCCTACGATACGGACACACAGTTGAGAATTGGCGATGCTTATTATGCACAGGGAGAATATCGCGATGCTCTTGAATATTACAATATGGCAATCGGTGCAGAGCCGGGCGGTGACTATGCGATGTTTCAGGTGGCAAACAGCTACTATCGGATGAATCAGAACTTTGAAGCTGTTTCTCAGTTTCGACGGGTTTTAAGAATTTACCCATATTCAACCTTGAGGGAACAGGCTCAGTATAACGTAGCATATATCTACCTGAATACTGGAAATTACGATCAAGCGATCGAAGAGTTTCAAACTGTAATTAACCGCTACCCGGGAACGGAATGGGCAGCCAGAGCGCAGTATAATATTGGAGATTCCTATTACAATGCCGGGAACTACGAACAGGCTGTAGAAGCCTACAAGAAAGTGCTGGACGATTATCCGCGAAGCAACTACATCATTGAGGCAATCAATGGAATTCAGTTTGCCCAACTTTCAGCAGGGGAGGATGATTCATCAACAGAGGTTCTTGAGGATTTTTTGTCTGACAACCCTACGTCAACAACAGCGGACCGGTTGAGGTTCAGACAGGCAGAAAACATGATGCAGTCCGGTGACTATCAAGCAGCTGTTCGCGAATTCAGACAGTATCTCAGGATAACGAATAACCGGGAGCTGGCCCCAGATGCTTACATCAACATGGCGGATGCTTATGTACGAACAGACGAACGTGAATCCGCAATTGAAGCACTCCAAACGCTGGTTAATGATTACCCCGATTCTGACCGGGTAGCCGCTGCATTAGCCGAGCTTGGGCGTCTGCAGTACGAAGAAGGGAACTACAGAGAATCTTTGGAAAGATATGAACAACTTATAGAGACTGATGCAAGATATCGGCAGGAAGGTATCTTGGGTATGGGGAATGCGAATCTGGCCATGGGCAACGTAAATCAGGCCAGACAAAATTTTGAACAGGTACTCTCTATTGACGAAAACAGCGATGCTGCAAGGGTTGGTTTGGGTAAAGTTCTGATGGATGACGACCGCGTTGAAGAAGCGAGAAGGTTTTTCAGTCTTGTTGCAGAAAATAGCACCACCGATGTTGGAGCTGAAGCTCAATATCTGCTAGGTGAAACCTATCTGAATGAAGGGGATAATGAATCTGCCCGTGAAGCATTTTCCAGAGTACAGGTTCTTTTTGAAGCGTATGATATTTGGGTGGCTGAAGCACAGTATAAAATTGCAGAAATTCATATTCGCGAAGGCCAAAGAGGCGATGCTATTTCGCTACTAGAATCTATTATAGACCAGTATCCGGGTACTTCAGGTGCAGAAAAAGCGCAAGCTCTTCTAGACAGAAATTAAGTTATGATTCAAAAAACTGAACCTGCAAAGAAACTAGCAGGCACTTTAGTTATGCCACCAGATAAGTCGATTTCTCACAGATCAGCTTTGTTTGCAGCAATAAGCAGCAGCACAAGCGTTATTGAAAATTATTCGACGGCTGCAGATCCGCAAAGTACACTCTCCTGTTTGAGGCAATTGGGCGTTCCTGTTCATACAGAAGATCAACGTGTAGAAATTACAGGAGTAGGCCGTGATGGTTTTAAAACACCTCCAAAGCCGTTGGATTGTGGGAACTCAGGAACTACAATGCGTTTACTATCCGGGATACTGGCCGGTGCCGGAATAGAGTGCGAATTGGTTGGTGATGAGTCACTCTCTGCAAGAACCATGAAACGCATTATTGATCCGTTGGAGCAAATGGGATGTGCTATTGATGGTAGGGAGCAGAAATTTGCACCTTTGAAAATTGGAAAGCATACGGGTGTGAAACCAATGAGATACCCGCTTCCAATAGCCAGTGCGCAGCTTAAATCGTGTGTGTTATTAGCAGGCCTTTTTGGTGATGAGCCTACTGAAGTTGTAGAGACAATACCGAGCAGGGATCACACGGAGCGGTTACTGAATTTAAAAACGGAACCGTTCGGGACAGGGAAAATCATACAGAGCAGCAGAAATGATGTGTTACCCGCTCAGAATTTTCAGATTCCAGGAGATTTTTCAGCAGCAGCATTCTGGCTCGTAGCCGGATCCATACATCCTGAGGCTGAGCTTGAACTGAACCGGGTTGGTATCAATCCTTCTCGCACCGGCGCTTATCATATTTTGGAAGAGATGGGTGCTAACTTTACTCAAACAAATTCTACATTTGCCGGAAAAGAGCCAGTGGCAGATATCCATATCAAGCCTGCACAGTTAAGGCCGATCGACCTGGATCCTAAATTGATTCCAAACTGCATCGATGAACTTCCAGTACTGATGGTTGCGATGTGTTTTGCTGATGGTAAATCAGTGATATCCGGCGCTGAAGAGCTGCGGCATAAAGAAACAGACCGATTATCGGCAATGGCAGAAATTTTAAACTCTGCCGGTGCTGAAATTGAGCTTCAGGAAGATGGAATGATCATTTACGGGGATCCTAACTTTACTCCGCGTCCGTCTCGCTTTAACTCCTATCACGATCACAGAATGGCGATGGCTGCAGCTGTCTTGTCAACGCGATCTGTTGGTATTTGTGAAATTGAGGGAGCTGAGTGCACTTCAATATCCTACCCTCAATTCTGGACACATTTACACGAGCTTACCCAATCGTAGTTGTCAATTTGGCAACGGCAAATAATTCCGCATATCTACATGCCAATACGTCAGTGATCAACCACATGAACTGAGGTTGGCATTGAGGTTGCTCATATAGGAATAAAATCGACAACTATTATGAACAACTTTAGCATAGACTTGGAAAAACAGTTATCAAAACTCGGCAGAGACATTCAGCAACTGGTTGAACGAGCCGTACCCGTGCAGGGCGCGGCCAGCTTTCATCCTCGTTGTGATGTGGCAGAAAATGATCAGAAATATTCAATTATTATGGATCTGCCTGGGATGGCGAAAGAACAGGTTTCCATCACGCTGAAAAATGGTGTGTTAACCATCAGCGGTGACAGAGAACTTTATCTCGAGGATGATGAAAAGCTGGTAAAAAGTGAACGCAAGCAGGGTTCTTTTTCTAGAGCCTTTGCACTGCCAGAGCATTCCGATACATCATCTATTAATGCTGCATTTAGTGATGGAGTGCTAAAAGTTTCAGTTTCAAAAAAAGCTTCGGAAGAGGATGGCGACAGCCAGTCTATTCCAATCAAGTAAACAGTTTATAAGAATAAAAAGTAAAATAAAGACAATATTATGGGTAAAATTATAGGTATAGATTTAGGTACAACAAACTCTTGCGTTTCCGTAATGGAAGGCGGTGAGCCTGTTGTAATTCAAAACTCAGAGGGTGGAAGAACAACCCCATCTGTAGTAGCATTTTCTAAAGACGGAGAGCGCTTAGTGGGTGCGCCTGCAAAACGTCAGGCGATTACAAATCCAGATAAAACGGTTTCCTCTATTAAACGCTTCATGGGACGTATGTTCGGTGAGGTGAAAGATGAAATTGATCAGGTATCCTACAAAGTTGTTAAAGGCGATGACGGAACCGCGCGTGTTGAGATTGATGATAGAAAATATGCCCCGCAGGAAATCTCTGCGATGGTGCTTCAAAAAATGAAACAGACAGCTGAGGAGTATCTCGGTGAAGAAGTAAAAGAAGCCGTAGTAACTGTTCCTGCATATTTTAATGACGCTCAGCGTAAAGCAACACAGGAGGCCGGAAAAATTGCCGGACTCGATGTAAAACGTATTATTAACGAACCTACTGCCGCATCTCTGGCATACGGTTTGGATAAAAAGGATGACGATCAGACAATTATCGTGTATGACCTTGGTGGTGGTACATTCGACGTTTCTGTTCTGGATCTGGGCGACGGTGTATTTGAAGTGAAATCAACAAGCGGTGATACTCACCTTGGTGGTGACGATTTTGACCAGCGTGTGATTAACTTTTTGGCCGATGAGTTTAAAAAAGATGAAGGCATTGATCTAAGAAAGGATCCTATGGCGATGCAGCGACTCAAAGATGCTGCTGAAAAAGCTAAAATTGAGCTTTCAAGTTCTCAAAAAACCAACGTGAACCTGCCATTTATTACAGCGACAGACTCAGGGCCTAAGCACCTGAACATTGATGTTACACGCTCCAAGTTTGAGCAGTTGGTCGATGATTTGGTTAAGAGAACGATTAAGCCTTGCGAAAAAGCATTGAAAGATGCTGGAATCAGCAAGAATGAAATTGATCAGGTTATTCTGGTCGGTGGGTCAACTCGTATACCGAAGATCCAGGAAGTTGTAAAAGAGTTCTTTGGTAAAGATCCGAGCAAAGGAGTTAACCCCGATGAAGTAGTTGCCGTAGGTGCAGCTATTCAGGGTGGAGTTCTTACCGGAGATGTAGACGATGTTGTTCTTCTGGATGTAACTCCGCTTACCCTGGGTATTGAAACTCTCGGTGGCGTGATGACCAAGCTGATTGAAGCAAACACGACAATCCCAACCAGCAAGAAAGAGACATTCTCTACAGCTGCTGATAACCAGAGCAGTGTAGAAATTCACATCTTGCAGGGTGAGCGTGCCAAAGCACAGGATAACCGAACTCTTGGCCGATTCCACCTGGATGGAATTCCACCGGCACCACGCGGTGTACCTCAAATTGAGGTAACCTTTGACCTGGATGCCAACGGTGTTCTGAATGTAAGTGCGAAAGACAAAGGCACCGGAAAAGAGCAAAGTATTCGAATTGAGTCGTCTTCCGGATTGAGTGAGGATGAGATCGAAAAAATGAAAACTGCTGCTGAAGAGCACGAAGAAGAGGATAAAAAAGTTCGTGAGCGAATTGAAACGCTCAACAAAGCAGACTCTCTGATCTTCTCAACCCGTAAGCAGCTGGATGAGCATAAAGACAAGATCTCGGAAGATAATAAAACCAAGATCGAAGATGCTCTTACTAAGCTTGAAGA